>JAIUMT010000036.1 GCA_022565415.1 Balneolales bacterium
AACAGGTCGATTGGTGACCCTTGAAGAATTTGTAATCGACGCCCAATCGCAGTATCCGCAGGCAACGGGAGAAATGACTCAGTTGCTGATGGACATCCCGCTTGGCTCAAAAATTATCGCCAGAGAGATAAACCGAAGTGTACTCAAAGATATCAACAGCGCCGAGACGTTAACCGAACCACAGAGTTTCCGAATGGCCCGACTCGAGCAATTCGCCAAAGAACAGATGTACTATTCGCTCAATCGGTCGAACGAAGTCTGCCTCATGATAGCCGACGATACCAGCGAGCCCGAAAAGCTCAATGGCGGAAAGGGTAAGTATATTGTTGTTATCGATCCGCTCGATGGAACTCCAAATATTGCTTTTAATGGCGCCGTGGCCACAACGTTTTCAATATACCGACGCAAAACCTCACCGAATTCGGTTATTGATCCGGCAGAGGCACTTCAACCCGGAAATGAGCAGGTGGTAGGAGGGTATATTTTGTATGGCTCTAGCATTATGCTCGTGTTTACAGCCGAAGGAATGGGGGTTAACTTCTTCACAATGGATCCGGCCATTGGCGAGTTTTTCCTTTCCGTTGAAAATGTGAGAATACCAGAGTTTAAAGCCTCTTTTAGCATAAATACGTCGTTTTACGAAATGTGGGACGAGCCAAACCGTGCTTTCTACAATTTTCTCGTTAGCGCAAATGGCGAAAAAAAATCTGCGTTTTCGTTGCGCTACGGCGGATCGATGGTATCGGATGTGCACCGTATTCTGATGGAGGGTGGTATTTTTGCCTATCCGATTAACACACTTCATCCTCGGGGAAAGCTCCATCTGATGTACAAATGCAATCCGCTAGCTTTCATCACAGAGCAAGCCGGAGGAAAAGCAACAGATGGATCAATTCGCATCTTAGATATCCATCCGAAAAAAATCCATCAGCAAGTGCCTGTTTATATGGGTTCGCCGAAGAACATGGAACAAATGGAAGAATTTATTACGTAACGTCGAAAAATGGGTCCGAAGATATTTTTTTCACCTAAAATTACCTCTTGCCAAGCAAAATTTGGGTCAATAAGTGCTTCCGTTGTCAAAAAAGTCTTAATAAATCGCAAAATGCCTTGTAATTCATTTGCCTGAAAGCGCTTCTTTGGTTAACATCTGTTCGTTTAGACCAGACAAATCGTACAACGAAACACGAACAAAGTTAGGAGTATCAGATGCCTCAGAAGAAAATCGAGGAACCGGCTATTAAGGATATTTATCATCCGTCGAAAGAAGTAATCAAAGGCGCCCATATTAAGGATTACGACAAGATCTACAAGGAATCTATTGCAGACCCACAGGCGTTCTGGGCAAAAGAGGCTAAAAGCCTGAAATGGTATAAAAAGTGGTCGAAAGTGCTCGACGATTCCGAGAAACCATTTTATAAGTGGTTCGTCGGTGGGAAGATCAACATCATCGGCAACGCGATCGACCGTCACCTGGAAACATGGCGACGTAACAAACTGGCTATCATCTGGGAAGGCGAACCAGGGGATGTTCGAACCATGTCGTACCATGCACTGAACCGGGAAGTTTCCAAATTTGCCAGTGTTCTGAAAAGCATGGGCGTGAAGAAGGGCGAGATCGTTACCATTTATATGCCTCAAATCCCAGAACTAGTAATCGCGATGCTGGCTTGTGCTAAAATCGGTGCAGCGCATAGTGTTGTTTATGGCGGATTTAGTCACGAAGCCCTGGCAACACGCATTGAAGATGCGAAAAGTCGGGTTTTAGTAACGGCTGATGGTGGCTTTCGTCGTGGCAAAATCACCGATCTGAAAAGCATTGCCAACGAGGCGATTAACCGCTCTCCAACCATTGAGGTCTGTATCACCGTGAAGCGTACCGAACAAGAGGTGCACATGGAAAACGATCGTGACTTCTGGTATCACGACTTGATGAACCTCCCGATTGCCTCGCCAAACTGCGAAACGGAGGTAATGGATTCAGAAGATTTGCTTTTTCTTTTATACACATCAGGTACAACTGGTCAGCCTAAAGGTCTGATGCATACCCATGGCGGATATACACTTTACACAGCCGCCACGCATAAATACGTGTTCGATATCAAAGATGAAGACCGATGGTGGTGTGCGGCCGATCCGGGATGGATTACAGGTCACAGTTATTTGGTATACGGACCGTTAATCAACGGCTCGACCATTGTGATGTACGAAGGCGCTCCAAATCATCCCTATCCGAACCGATGGTGGCAAATGGTTGAGAAGTACGGCATTACCGTCATGTACACTTCTCCGACCGCTATTCGAGGTCTTATGCGATTTGGTGACCAATGGCCACAACGTCATAATCTATCCAGTCTACGTTTGCTAGGATCTGTAGGTGAGCCTATAAATCCCGAAGCATGGCGCTGGTACCATGAAATTATTGGCGGAGGGAAGTGCCCAATCATGGACACGTGGTGGCAAACTGAAACCGGCGGACATGTAATTACTCCGTTGCCAATTACGCCATTGAAACCCGGTTCTGCAACAAAGGCTTTCTTCGGACTCGAAGTCGGCGTTATTAATGAAGATGGCAAGGATTCGAAACCCGGCGAAGAGGGTAAACTTGTTATTAAAGGTCCGTGGCCCGGAATGGCTCGCAACATTTACGGCGACCCCGACCGATATGTACAAACCTACTGGGAAGATTACAAAAAGCAGGGCTGGTACAAAGCCGGAGATTCGGCACGTATCGATGAAGACGGCTATATTTGGATCATTGGTCGAATCGATGATGTAATTAAAGTGAGCGGTTATCGACTCGGTACAGCTGAGGTAGAAAGTGCTTTGGTAAGTCATCATCAGGTTGCCGAAGCCGCAGCTATTGCCGTACCACATGAGGTTAAAGGAAACAGCATCCAGGTGTTTGTCATCCTTAAACAACATGAAACTCCTTCCAAAGAACTCGAAGATCAACTTCGCGAACATGTTGGTAAGGAAATCGGTCCAATCGCTCGTCCAGACAAAGTGACGTTTGTAGAATCACTCCCAAAAACACGATCGGGCAAAATCATGCGACGTGTTCTCAAAGCGAAAGCAATGGGAACAGAGGTTGGTGATTTATCCACATTGGAGGAGTAAAATCATTTAAAGGCCGGTTCCGACAGGATGCCGGCCTTTTTCAAAAACTTGGGATGGTTTATTTTGTTTACAATCTATACCAAAACCCAACGTTTATTTCACCGAATGCTTTGTTATTTTAGGGCATTCAGTTAATTACAATAAAGTCAGTGATAAATCATTGACAAAAAGCACGAAAAGGAAATACATGTTTAGTAGAAAAGTTTTAGGAGCATCAGTTATCGCTCTTACTTTCGCGTACGGTTGTGCCGAGAGCGTACCACCAGTTGAATCAGATATGGACAAGGTAAGCTACTCGATAGGTTTTGATATCGGTCGAAGTATTCAGGCTGAATCTATTGAAGGACTCGATTTGGCAGTTCTTTACCGCGGAATGAAAGATGCTCAGTCTGGCGAAGGAATTCTGACAGACGACGAAATGATGGAAGCACTTATGCAGTTTCAACAGGATATGATGACGCGTCAACAAGAGGAAGCCGATGCCGCTGGTGCTGCGAATATCCAGCAAGGTCAGGAGTTTCTGGCTGCAAACGCAGAGCGTGAAGGCGTTCGTGTAACCGAAAGTGGTTTGCAGTACCGCGTAATTGAGGAAGGCACCGGAGCACGTCCGACCGCGGAGAGCCAGGTTCAGGTTCACTACCGAGGTACCTTGGTAGACGGAACTGAGTTTGATAGTTCACACAGCCGTGGAGAGCCCGCAACTTTTGGAGTAGGTCAAGTTATTCCAGGTTGGACAGAAGGTCTTCAACTTATGAGACAAGGCGCTACATACGAATTGGTTATTCCTTCTAACCTAGGTTATGGCGAGCGTGGAACTCAAGGACTTATCGGTCCAAACGCAGTTCTAATTTTTGAAGTTGAACTTCTCGAAGTAAACTGATAGATCGATTTAAGGGCTTCCGTTTACGGAGGCCCTTTTTTTATATTGTAAAAACATGGCCAACTTGTATTTACAAATATAGATTTGTCCCGCAATTTTCGTTTCTTTAAATAAAAAAAGCTTTGTTAAGCAAGTAGATTTAGTCAAATTCAAGGTCGGAGCATTTTTTTGCGAAAAGACCATGAATAGGTAAATCATTTCTTTTGCATAGCCTAATGTAATTAAACGGAGATATTTTATGTTAAAATGGTATGTGCTAAGTGCAATAATTGGCGCAAGTGCCGGATTCGCCTACTACTACTTTATCGGTTGCGTAACCGGAACTTGTCCGATACAAACCAACCCATGGCTTTCATCCAGTTTTGGAACATTGTTTGGCATAACTCTTTTGCCAGATCTCTTCGCAAAATTCACGAAGAAGCCAGTTGAAGAACAACAGCCTTAAATAAAAAAAGCCTCTCATTACTGAGTGGCTTTTTTTATGTCTATTCGATAAAGAGAGGACGTTTATCGCGTCATCGGCTTGTACTGAATCCGCTTCGGCTGATCTTCAGTTATGCCCAGTTTTTTGCGACGGTATTCCATGTATTCCTGATAGTTGCCCTCATACCAGATTACCTCACTATTCCCCTCAAAAGCGAGAATGTGTGTGGCGATACGATCTAAAAACCATCTATCGTGACTAATGATAACCGCACAACCGGCAAATTCGAGCAGCGAATCTTCCAACGCCCGTAGCGTGTTTACATCCAAATCGTTTGTCGGCTCATCGAGAAGCAACACATTCGCCTGCTCTTTCAGCATCTTGGCCAGGTGCACACGATTTCGCTCGCCTCCGGATAATTCCGTGACTTTCTTCTGCTGATCGCTGCCGCTGAAATTGAATCGGGCAACATACGCACGAGAATTGACCTCACGCGTACCAAGCTGAATGAGCTCTTGTCCATCCGATATCTCTTCCCAAATGGTTTTGTTGGCATCCAGCGGACGATCTTGATCGATGTAACCCAACTTAACTGTACTTCCAACGGTGAACGTGCCTTCATCCGGCTGTTGAGACCCGGTAATCATGCGGAATAGAGTTGTTTTACCCGCACCGTTTGGTCCGATGATTCCAACAATTCCACCCGGTGGTAATGCGAAATTCAGATTTTCATAAAGGAGCCGGTCGCCAAAGCCTTTGCTTACATTCTCGGCAATAATAACCTTGTCGCCGAGACGCGGTCCTGGCGGAATATAAATTTCGAGATCTTCGCGGCGTTTTTCGTGCTGATCGGAAAGGAGCTCTTCGTAAGCCGACACACGGGCCTTGCTTTTGCTCTGTCGGCCTTTCGGATTCTGCCGCACCCATTCTAACTCACGAGCCAGGGTTCGCTGTCGTTTTGCTTCTTGTTTTTATTCAACGGCTAGTCGGGCTTGTTTCTGCTCCAACCAGCTGGTGTAGTTACCCTCAAACGGAATTCCTTCGCCACGATCGAGTTCAAGTATCCATCCGGCCACGTTGTCGAGGAAGTAACGATCGTGCGTTACGGCGATAACTGTACCTTCGTAGCGCGCCAAATGCTGCTCTAGCCAGTCAACAGACTCCGCATCGAGGTGGTTCGTAGGCTCATCCAACAGCAACACATCTGGTTTTTGTAGAAGTAGGCGGCAAAGGGCGACTCTTCTGCGCTCACCACCAGAAAGAACACTCACGGAAGTGTCGCCTTCCGGACAACGAAGCGCATCCATGGCCATTTCAAGCTTGGAATCGAGGTCCCAAGCGTCGATACTGTCGATTTTATCTTGCAATTTAGCCTGCTTCGCAATTAATGCGTCGAAATCGGCATCCGGCTCGGCAAACTGGGCGTTGATGTCTTCGAATGCCTGAAGGAGGTCAACTGTTTCCTGAACTCCTTCCTGAACAATCTGTTTGACAGTTTTAGTGTTGTCGAGTTCGGGCTCCTGTGGCAGATATCCAAAACTGACACCTTTTTGTGAACTTATGTTGCCAATGTAATCGGTATCGAGTCCGGCGATAATTCGAAGCAAGGTAGATTTACCAGATCCGTTCAGACCCAAAACGCCAATTTTTGCACCGTAAAAGAATGATAGGTAGATGTTCTTAAGAACCTGTTTGTTGGGCTTGTAAATTTTACTCACGCCAACCATCGAGAAAATGATTTTCTGGTCGCTCAAAGCTATTGTAGTTAGATTAATTTGATGTTATTTGATGCACGAAAGGTAAGGAAGTTTCGGGCCAATTTCGACGGTGAGGCAATGTGACTTAACCGCCGGAGCTTACAAACAGTTACATCCGCCAAGTGTAATAAAAATAATAATAAAAGTGTACTGCACAGAATAAATTGCTTTTCGATGCCGATTCTGTTTGCTTCCATCTTACAAAATAACTACAATGGTACAGATGGAATAATCTGCTATCTAAGATGGCGCTAAATTCATGCCATATTTCGGGTTACTCCGTCTGAAACAAAATGCAATTCTAACTCCAAAAGTGAGAGGTGGGACCATGAAAGAAGAAACATTTCTTTCCGCCGCAGAGACTGGAGATATCGACACCGTTAAGGCCCTTCTGAACGACGGAATACCTGTCGATACACAAGACGAACACAATCGAACCGCATTAATGAAGGCTGCCAAACACGAGCACGCCGAAATAGTGCAACTGCTAATAAATGAAGGGGCTGATGTAAACGCTCGCGACAACCGAGGTACGAATCCTATTTATTGGGCTGCATCAAAAGGCAATCTTGAGATAACTCAACTATTATTGAAATCGGGTTCTGATATTACAGTACATGACGATCGGGGATGGACCGCACTCGATCACGCAAAATCCAATCACCATTTAGAAGTATCGCGGTTTCTAGAAGGTCAGCCAGCTGCCGTTTAATATTATCTTTATTTACTTATTGTACGAGCCACGGTGCAGTTGCATGGTGGCTCTTTTATTTAACGGCGATTTCGTTTTGTCCCACGGTTGTTGCTTTTTCTCGCCGGAGCACCCTCATTACCACCTGATTTCTGCCTCCAAGGTGCCAAAAATAAGAACATTGCAGGTTTTCTGTCGAACTCATCGGGCAGACGAACCACACCCCAGTTTGTTACCTCTTTGCTGCACATCCAGGCATCCTCAGCCATCATATTCCAGCAAACGCATAACTTTGTGTCGGGCGATAAAACATCCATCATGGCTTTAAGGAGTTCGCTGTTTCTGAACGTAGCTTCAATAAACACCTGAGTTTGGTTGTCATTGGCCGATCGTCCTTCGTAGGTTCCGATTTTTGAATTTCGTTTTTCTTTATCGAACGGAAGGTAGCCGTTGAACGCAAACTGCTGTCCGTTGAGCCCTGAGGCCATTACCGACATGGTGATGGCCGATGGTCCGACCAGGGGCTCGACCGAAATTCCGCGACCATGACACATCCACACCAATTCGGCGCCGGGATCTGCGATGCCGGGACATCCCGCTTCTGAAATCACGCCCACATCATGCCCTTTCTGCAGCACATGCACGATATCGGTGAGTTGCTCGGGAGTAACGTGTTTATCGAGCGGATAGAATCCCATTTTGAACTCGGGCTCGGGATGATCAATCTTTTTCAAAAACTGAACGGATTGTTGCAGTTTTTCCACGGCAAAATGCATGATGCCATGCACGGTTTTTCGTACATGCGGAGGGTGACTCAGCTCGAGTGGGTGGTTAGCAAGAGGAGTGGGTATCAGGTATAACGTACCTTTCATGCGGAAAAAATATAGGTGTATGCGAGAAAATTAATTTGGGCGCGCGGTCGTGTTGAGATTCTAAGAATTCTTGGAATCGAAAGGCAGATCAACAGGTTCATTTACAGATGCAACAGAAGTTGTATCCACATCAATCCGCACAAAAACGGGTTCATCTGGCGAAGCAATTCTTCTATTTGCTAATTTTGTTGCCCAAATTGCGATTAGAATCACAATAGTGAGCGAAATTATAAGAATCGCGATATTCACCGAGACCATGTTTCGATGCGCGTCGTATGTCGCTGTAATAACGATATCTTGACTGCTTGAAGCCAGATAACGCACGTCAAGCATGCCATAGCTCATTAAAGGAGCCGCCATTTGCACGGGTAGCGAGAGTTTCTGATTTACATGCGTGCCATCTGCAGCAGTGAAATCAAGTACAATGAATCCATTGGTTTGTGCCGCGATCTGTTTAATCTGGAAGTCTTCAACGGTGGCCGCAACGATTTCGCCATTTGTGTATGTATGGTGCAGACTGTACATGACGTTGAGCTGGTAGAAGAGCTGATATCCGATGTACAGTGGCAAAAGCCAAATAGCGATTCTCAGTATTTTATACATGTATTATTAGTAGTGAACAATCAAATAGTAAATAACATAAAACCATCCGAAGAGTCCGTGAATCAATAACCATAGCAAAGACTGGTTGGCTGTCCACGAGAAAATCATAGCAAGAATGGTTCCGATTCCGATGCCGGTATTTGTATATACAACACGTGTTTTCATAGAATTAATTCATTTGAGTTTGTGATTTTGCCAATGTTTCTGAGGTGCGCTCGAACATGGCCGGATCGAATTTTAAACGAAGCTGGAAGTCCTGGTTTATGAGGTTGCTAGACATGTGCATCCAGAACCCGACAGGAAGTTGGTCAAAAAATGTAACTGATGCAAAGGTTTCACCAGTATATGCCGATTCTCCGAAGCTCACTCCGCTGGAAACCGCAATTCTACTGTCGTAAATGGCGCCTACATCGTTGAAATCCCGCAATATTTCGGTGTTCTGCATAGGCCATCGCATATGATCGAGCACGATTCTACGCACATCAGCTGACGTGTCGTCGTCTTTATAAAGTTTTAGCATCGCATGGGCCATAGAATCTGGAATAACCTGAGGTAACAATCTGTAAATACTCTTTTCTTCAAAGAAAGTGTATTTAACACCGTTTTTTCGATCATCGGGAAGTAGTTCCTTAATTGAGAACGTTTGTGCATCCAATTGATTGTACACTATTTGAGCCTGTTGCTTGAATGCAGATCGGGTTTCAGGGGTGATATCTGTATCGTAGTCGGGCATTACGAGTGTGGCTGTGGTATAGAAGGTCGACCAAGGCAGAGGTGCCTCGGCGCCAGCGCCAATCCATTTTTTAGCGGTCGTTGAAATGGCTTCCTGACCCAACGTATGAAAGATGAAATCGGCCGATGGTTGATGATTTCTGGTGACCATCAGTTCTACAATTGCATCGATCGGTGCTTTTCCGTCTATTGCTTGTCCTTTTTGAGTTAGAAGTCTGATTGACTCCTGATGTCGATTTGGTTCATGCCCCGGAACTTGATATTTGTCGAGCTCAGCTATGTCAATCATAATCTCAGACGATAAAACGCCCGATTCAATCGCTTCTGCATAGGCAAGTAAAATGATGAAATGTCCAGTGGCTCCCATGGCGCGCGGTGTACCGGGTTGGTAGCGCAGATTATGGGGAGAATCGGGATCGCTGCTGAGCATCACAACTGACACGAGGTCTGGGTGCTCGGCTATGAAATCGGCCATTCCTGCAAGTGAATACGTCTTCTCGACCCACTCGCTACCCTCGGCCAACGCCTCCTGATTAATAAACACAGTTTTGAATACGTTGAAGTTTAGTCCGAAAACAACCAAGTAAACCAGCCCGGTCACAATCAGAAAAACACCTAAAAACTTAAATATGCGCATGAATTATAATAAATAGAGCGAGAATGAGTAATACTTTCGATGCTTAAAACGGCAGAAGATGCACTTTTCAAGCGATTATGGAGTCAAAATTGGGAATTGACAAATATACGGAATCGGCCGTTGCTAATCTTCGTGATAATCTGCTATTAAAAAGTCGATATTTCCGTTACTTTGGTCGCACTGTTAAATTGGGTATATCAATCCGAAACGTTTAAAATTTATGACATTAACGGAGTCTGTATTTCAATCGTCTGGTGGTCACCGTTTGGCTACGTATCACAAACAGCCTGCAAAAGATCACCATAAAGCACTTATTTTGCTTCACGGATATGCCGAATACACCGATCGATACCGCAGTTTCATAACCCGATTGTCGAACGAAGGGTATCATGTATTTGCAATAGATCATGTTGGTCATGGTAGGTCATCGGGCACCCAGGCATTGATTTCATCGGTTTCAGATCTCACTTCAGATGTGTCGGAGTGGTTTGAATTGCTTAAGCAAAGTTACCCGAAAATGGAATGGTACATATTTGGACATAGTATGGGTGGCGGAATCGCCATAGAATTTGCGCTGAAGCACCAATCAGAATTAAAAGCAATGGTTTTATCGGCGCCGTTAATTGTTTTGCCAGATGCCGTGCCCGGATTTGTGAAAGGAATTGGACGAATTATCGCTAAAATTATACCTTCTTTGCCGTTAATTCCGCTCGATGCCGACGCGATGTCACGCGACCCGGGTGTTGTTAAACGATACCTCGCAGAACCAAGGGTGTACTCGGGCAAGGTGAAGGCGGGCACAGCCGTAGCTCTGGATTCCTTCGCCACCAAAATTCAACAGCGACTTCCTGAAATTGACTTGCCTTTCTGGGTGGGGCATGGTACGTTAGACCGGGTTACAGATCCGGCCGGCTCTAAAATGCTGCGACACCGCTCAACATCTACAGATAAAACCTACAAAGCCTACAATGGGCTATTCCACGAACTGTTGAATGAACCTGAATCTGAGGTTGTAATCCACGATATTCTGCACTGGCTGCGAAAACACTGATCACCATAAACTGAAAATCTATATTTGTTACGATGGAACAAGAAACAACTGCACTTATTACCGATACATACGGACTTTTAGCGGTCCTTATTCTTATCCCGGCTGCACTTTTTTACCTCGCCGAAAACACCCCTCTGAAAGCATTTTTTCAGAAAGTCCCGGTTCTGGTTTTTGCCTATATCGTTCCGTCTTTGTTCGTGGCTGCGGGAATAATTCCATCAGACGCGCCACTTTACCCACATATAATGGGATTTGTGTTACCAGCCAGTTTGTTGCTGTTAACGTTATCCATCGATCTGAAGGGAATTTATAATTTAGGTCCGAAGGCGTTGCTGCTATTTTTCTCTGCCACAGCCGGAATCATTATTGGTGGACCAATTGCATTGCTGATTTTTCAAAGCCACCTGCCCGACGACATTTGGCAAGGTTTCGCTGCGTTGGCCGGTTCCTGGACCGGAGGTGGGGTTAACTTCGTGGCCGTTGGTATGGCCGTTGGAGCTACAGAAAGCATGTTGGGTATGATGGTGATAGTGGATGTTGTTGTGGCCTATACCTGGACCGGATTGCTCATGTTTTTCGCCTCGCGTTACAAGAAAATTGATGCTTCCAACAAAGCCGATAACACCATGGTGGAAGATTTGCGTCATAAAGTGGAAAAATTTCAGAAAGATACAGCGCGTGTTTCAACCACATCCGATTTTATGGTGCTGATTGGAGTTGCCTTTGGCGCAGCATGGTTGGCCAGACAGCTGGGAGCTTGGATGCCTGAAATCGGTGGAATTTTCGACAGCTTTGCCTGGATGATTGTTCTGGTTACCGGATTTGGTGTGATCTTGTCGTTTACCCCGTTTCGCAAGTACGAAGGCGCTGGAGCTTCTAAACTCGGAACATTGATGCTTTACATGCTGATTGGTGTGATTGGAGTGAAAGCGGATTTCACACTGATTGCTGAATATCCGATGTTGATCGCTGCCGGTGCAACCTGGTTATTGATCCACATCATCATAATCTATTTGGTTATGCGATTTACCAAAGCGCCGTTGTTTTTTATGGCAGTTGGTTCGCAGGCGAATGTTGGTGGTGTTGCCTCGGCGCCTATTGTTGCCTCGGCGTTTCATCCGGCGTTGGCAACTGTTGGGGTGCTCTTGGGTGTTGCCGGATATGTAGTCGGTACCTATGCCGGACTTCTAACAGCATATTTTCTGCGCTTAGTAGCCGGTGGATAATCCAGAAAAAATCCACAGACCTAATTCGAGCGATAATTATTCCTTCGGTTCAGGAACAATCAGCTATGTGTTTCTGTTACCTGAGGAGTAAATTCTAATCACATAATCATTATTATGAAAGACAAAGTTGTTCTTATTGTTGGCGGATCGGGTGGTATCGGATCTGCTACAGCTAAATTATTTGCCAAAGCCGGCGCCAAAATCGTTCTGGCCGCCCGCGACAAAGATAAAGCCGAGGAGGTCGCAAAATCCATCAATAACAACGGGGGAGAGGCTTTTGTTATTCAAGTCGACGTAACCGAGTTGTCGTCTGTCTTTGAAATGGTCGATACCGTCGTAAAAGAGCTCGGTCAAATTGATGTACTCGTGAATGCCTTCGGGGTCGGACTCATCCAACCCATAATGGATGTAAATCCGAAATCCGCGAAAAATGTGTTTGATGTAAACGTGTTTGGAACATTTTTGGTCACTCAAACTGTGATGCGCTACATGATTTCCCGAAAAGAAGGATCCATTGTGATGATTCCGGGAATTCTTGGCAAAGCGGTGAGGAAAAATTCCTCGATTTACTCTGCCAGTAAATATGCGGTATCCGGATTTACCAAGGCGTTGGTTGAGGAATCGCGACGTACCAACATCAAATTCAGTTTGTTGTATCTGGGCGGAGTTGCCACCGACTTTTGGGATAATTCAGAGATCGACATGCGGGTGCAAAAAGAGAAGATGCTTACGGCTGATGAAGTCGCCAAAGCGATTTACTATGCCTGCACGCAACCGGGTCAGTCGGTACTCAATGAAATGGTGATTCAGCCCGATTCGCACCAAATGGTTTAGAAATGTTATTGAAGCTATATCCGTGAGAAGTGAGGTATATATTTAGTTGAACATTGATAATGTCGGTTATGAAATACCTGATACGGTATGACGTGAGAAATTGAGTTAATCTTTAGTTGACAGGCCATGTTTAAGTGCAGATAACAGATTTGACTCATTTTCAATTAACCCGTTAATAAACTCTTCCCAATCCTGTTACAATCGTCACGCTTGGATTAGAGGTTGTAACAAAGATTTTGCAGAGATTACGAGATGTACAACTTAGCGTGATATCCACATAAAAAAAGGCAGCTTCCTGATAAAGAAAGCTGCCTTTTTACATTCTGCCGAGCTTATTCTGATTTCGGTTCAGCTTTTGCACTTGATTCAGTTACAAGTGGCTTGCCAACCAAATACGGGCACTTAGCCGCAGCTTCGCTCAACGATTGCTCCACAATTTGGAGTCCTTCGTCGATTTGCTCAGGAGTGATCGTTAGTGGCGGACGGAAACGGATGGTGTTCGTACCACAAGGTAGAATCATCAGTCCGTTATCGTAGCAAGAACTAACCAATGCGTTTCGAGCATGCGTATTAGGCAAATCGAAAGCACACATCAGACCTTTACCTCTGGCGCCCTTGATAAACGGAATATTCTTTTCCATTTCCTCAATTTTCGACAGGAGGTGAGCTCCGGTTGAAGCCGCGTTTTCGACCAGCTTGTCCTCTTCAATAATTTCAAGGTATCGCTGAAAACGAACCATATCGACCAGGTTTCCACCCCACGTAGAGTTAATACGGGATGACTTGTGGAAAACGTTGGTGTCGATATCGTCGACTCTGGTAGAGGCGAGAATTCCGCAGACCTGTGCTTTTTTCCCGAAAGCGAGAACATCAGGCTTAACATAGTGCTCGTGAGCCCAGAATTTACCCGTGAGTCCGACGCCGGTCTGAACTTCATCATAGATGAGCAGGGCATCGTTTTCGTCGGCTAGACGGCGTAATTCTTGGTGGAAATGTAGTGAGAAGTGGTTGTCTCCACCTTCGCCCTGAATTGGTTCGATAACGATCGCTGCGATGTCGTCTTTGTGTGTTTTAAAGAACGTCTCAGCCTGGGCAATCGAGAGTTTTTCGTTGGCTTCGGTAATGGCAATATTTTCTGAAGTAAGCGGGAAAATTTTCTTTGGATTCAGAATTCGTGGCCATGGGAACTTTGGAAAGTAGGCGACTTTATTAGGCTCTGTGTTGGTGAGCGACATGGTGTAGCCGGTACGTCCGTGGAAAGCCTGTTCGAAATGAAGAATGAGGTGACCTTTCTCCTGGCGGTATCCCTTGCGGAAGTTTTTTTGAACTTTCCAGTCGAATGCCACTTTGAGTGCGTTTTCAACCGCTAATGCTCCGCCGGCAACGAAGAAGGCGTAGGGCATGTAGGATGGAATACCGACGCGGTCGAACGTTTCGACAAACTCGGCCATCTGAGTGGTGTACACATCAGAGTTAGAAGGATTGTGAGCTGCCACATGAGCGATTTTCTTCATGAATTCGCTGTCGTTCACCAATTTAGGGTGATTCATTCCAACCGGATTGGAAGCGAAGAATGTGAAAAAGTCGAGGTATTTCTTGTCGTATTTTGAATCGTATAAATAGGCACCTTGGCTTTTGTCGAGATCTAAAACGATATCGAAACCGTCGGCTAAAATATGCTTGTTCAGTACGTTGTGCACATCGTTTGGCGCAATGTGTTGAGTTTTTGTCATAGGTTCGTAATCAAAAGGTTCGTCGTGGTAATCTAAATAGCTTTGCTATTGCAATCTTGCAAAGCAAACTTACCTATAAAGGTGATGCATGACAACCCCCGCTATCTTGTTTAAACCTAAAGTTAGTTTATAAAGTGCTTGACTTGACGGCAAAAACTCTGTATTATGTGATTCTACACCGCGGGGTGGAGCAGCTGGTAGCTCGTCGGGCTCATAACCCGAAGGTCGCAGGTTCGAATCCTGTCCCCGCCACTATAAGCCTTGTAAGTTTTTGACTTGCAGGGCTTTTTTTTTGAGGTGCAGGCATGGGTACAAACAACCACTACTCCTTAACCCGCATCACATAACTCGATACCGCACCGGTTTTCCAAAAAGGTGTAACGTTCATCATCTTGTCCATTTTCCACAGCATATTTCGGATCGAATCCGATTTGGGCAAAAGGTAGGCCCGATTCATTACGGGAAAGAATATGCAATACCCACGTTTTACTACTATTTCGAAATTCGTTTCGAATGCCGACCGGATTTCATCATACGTAAACTCGCCCGATTGAAGCGCATCGGATCGTCGAACTCGATTCATAATCTTTGAAAATCGTCCTTTGAGCAGTAGTAAGGGTATTTCAGACAGATACCGTCTGTTCCTACACGTGAATACCAGATGGGCATCATCGGTGCAAATGGAGCGAATCTCGCGTGTGTTTTTTTGCAGTTAAGTAAGGCAATCTATCTTGTTCAGATACATGCAGACCAGATCGAATTTCCCTCCATCACGTACTTCTGATAGCCTGTCTATCGATAGGCATATAAACCTGACATTCGGCGCGATTTTGTCAATTGCACGCTTTTTTGCTTGCCGGATGTTCTCTTCGGAGGCATCGATTCCCGTGAACTGAATTTTTGGGTATCGTTTGGCCAGATGCAAAATGTCGGAGCCCGTTCCACACTCAATCTCCAACACATTCGTGAAATGAAGTCGTTCGGTTTCCCGATGAAACGATCGCTTAATTCGGTGCAAAACGGCATTGTAGCGTTGTTGACGCGCTCGCTCGTTGACTAAATCAACTCTGTTTAACGGTATTCTGTCAACGGAACCTTCCCCAGATATACTCTTCTCCCGCGATATTCGCGAATACTTTGATGACACGTGATTTTCCCCCAGAAAAATTTTTAATACGGCGCTGGATTATAAGTACCAGTAAACGGCCAAAAAATGACTGCCTGTTCCCAACATCACAAATATATGCCAAATTTCATGGAACCCAAAGACTTTCGGCCATAAATCCGGTTTTTTTAACGCATAGATAATAGCCCCAACGGTGTAGAAAAACCCTCCGGCGATGACCCAGAAAATAGCCTCCGGACTTACATTCCCGGCCATGTTCGGAATACTCAGTACGGCTAACCATCCCATGAAGACATAAAACCCAGTCGACACCCACCTGGGCGCGCTAAACCAAACCAATTTCAGCAAAATTCCGACTTTTGCCAGAATCCAGATGCTAATCAGAAATATCCATTTCGTAATGCCATCCATCGCCAGCAGGCAAAATGGGGTGTAGGTTCCGGCAATCAGCACGTATATCATGGCATGATCTAGCTTTCTCAACAGCATCGTGCCTCTTTCGTCGAGATTTAGCATGTGATAAACGCTACTCGCCGTGTACAACAGCACCATGGAGAGTCCGAATATCGTCACAGCCAGAAACCGGATGTCGTCTCCGATTTGCATCGCCTGACGAACCATCAGCACGAGTCCGACCAACGACAGCAAAGCTCCCGCAAGATGCGTAAGACAGCTCACGGGATCTTTAATTTTCCGAATTATGGATATCAACGTGTTTCCTCAGTTGTGATAACCTCAGGCCACCCCAAGATCGTGCATAATCGTGTCGATTTTTTTATCAAGCGCTGCCGACACACGCTCAAAATCTGCTGTACTAGCCAGATTTCCCCTCACGCTGCAGTAGAATTTGATTTTAGGCTCTGTACCCGACGGGCGCGCTGATATCACGCTTCCATCCTCAGTGATGAACTGCAAGACATCCGATTTCGGCAAATCAATTTTGTGCAGACTTCCATCCGACAAGCGGCGTTCTTCCT
>JAIUMT010000037.1 GCA_022565415.1 Balneolales bacterium
TGAAAATAAACACCCATCATGGCCGGACGCAAATCATCGCTTGAAACTGCGAAACTGGTTTTCTGAATCGCTCTAACCAAAGATTCTGTGGATGTTTTGATGATTTGACCATCTTCGAGTGATGGAATGGCAGGGAAGTCAGCCGCTTTTTCGCCGGCAAGTTTGTAATTACCCTTGTCCGTTTTGAACTTAACATTTCCTTTTTCATCCACCTCAAACAAAACAGGGATGTCTGGAAGCTGACGAAGAGTTTCGAGTAATCGACGGGCAGGGACCGCAACAGCGCCCTCGCTGGTGATATCAGCGTCGACGTACTCCACAATGGATACTTCCAAATCGGTAGCGCACAGCTTAACTTTGCCGTCTTCGGTTTCAAAAAGGACCGTTTCCAAAATTGGCATGGTGGCTTTTGTTGGAACTGCGCCGACTACTGCCGAAAGCCCTTGAACGAGATCTCCGCTTGATACACTAAATTTCATGATGTAAATACTTTTTGGTTTGAATTACGGGTTGGCGGTTGCGCTACTACGTACATGGTATCGATTTTAAGTCCCCTTTTTGCCGCATTTTAACTGTGTGGCGACAATTTCAGAGACTTTTGCATAATATAGAATGACAATATACTAATTTTTCGAGCTTCGTGTTGATTTCCTGTTTCAAAGATTCAGTGGTTTTATCACGATTTTATCAGGCTTCTTCGGGGTCGCTGAGATCCGGATAGCTACCCAAAACGGTCATGAATTCGCAGTAACTGCGTACGTATTCGAGAACGTTTTGTCCTTCGGCGGAGTGGGAGTTAAGCTGAATGTCGGCGAAGAAGTCGTACACCCAAGGCGAACCGACTCTCGGACGTGATTCCAGTTTCGTGATATTCACCTGTTTCTGCTGAAATGCCTGCAATAGGGTTACCAGTCCGCCGGGCCTGTGTGGCACACCAAAATAAATCGACGTCTTTTTCTTTTCATTAGGGGCAACATCCGGCAGGGTTTCATCAGAAAGCAATAAAAATCGGGTGTAATTCCCGGGGTCGGTTTCAATATGGCGCTTCAGAAGCTGCATTCCGTAAATCTCGGCCGAAAGTTCGCTTGAAATAACGGCCACATCCCGTCGGGAAGAATCTCTCAGGTCGCGAACAGATCCCGCTGTGTCTTCCTTTTCGACAATTTTGACATCAAGGGAATCAAGAAACACCCGGCATTGTTCAATAGCCATAGGGTGCGACCAAACTTCGCGGATACTTTCGAGCGGAGTGCCTGGTTTTACGATAAAATGCTGACCAATTCGGAGGTAGACTTCTGCCACGATTGGGAGTTTGCTTGCGGCAAGGAGGTCGTAATTATATATGATGGATCCTGCGATGGAGTTTTCGATGGCGATAAATAAATAATTGGCTCTTTTTTCGCGGGCGTCTTCGAAAACGCCACGGAAGGTGTCGCGATACAGGAATTTGGCGTCGCCGAATAGCAATCGTGCGCCGATGTGGTGAAACGATCCGGGTTGACCCTGAATCGAAACTGTAGCGTTGTCGCGCAACTGCGGGTAGCGAGGTTGCTTGAACTTAGAAGCCGAATCTATGGTACTCATCTAGCTGGTTAATCCCTTAACATTTTAAAAACTAATAACTTTTAGCAAGCAAACGGATGAATATCCGCTTTGAAACATGAAATTTTGTTCGGAGGCAAGTCGATAAAAGACAGGCTGTTTACCGTAAAAAATGCAAATTAAACGTGCAATATCGTAAAAACAATAGAACTTCACACAATAGGTTCTTGATTTCGACGGTTAGAATCTTAAATTGTAACGATACTTTTTGTTAGGCAAGAAGAGAAGGTTCGAAGGTCTGATAGCCACCAACCTCATCATATGATAAATAAGAAAAAATACACAGGTACACTATGTCATTCCGATGGGTATTCACTCAACCGGAAGATGGCGATGCAGTGGAACACCTTGAACGCGCATTGTTTTCGAACAATGGATCGGCTACGGCTTCAAAGCTATCGAATGAAGCAGCCCAGACCATTTCCCGATTACTTACGCTTCGGGGGATTAGTACGTTCGACAGCGCCCGCCATTTTTTCCGTCCAGACCTAAGCGCTCTACACGATCCGTTCCTCATGCGAGACATGGAGGAAGCCTCTTGCCGCCTGGCGAAGGCCGTCCGCGACAACGAAAAGGTCGTTGTTTATGGAGATTACGATGTTGACGGCACCACCGCAACGGCCATTGTTTATGGGTTTCTGAAACGCTTCGGCGTTGATGTCTCGCACTATATTCCACACCGTTTTAAGGAAGGGTATGGCATTAGCGAAGATGGTATTCAATACGCCATCGACAGCAAGGCCGACTTAATTGTGTCGGTCGATTGTGGCATTACAGCCGTTGAAGAGGCCAAATTTGCCCGCGAAAAGGGAATCGATTTGGTTATTTGCGATCACCATACGGCCGGAGATGTCATTCCGGATGCAATTGCGGTGCTGGATCCCAAGCGTCCCGATTGCGACTATCCATTCGACGGACTTTCCGGCGCAGGAGTCGGATTTAAACTGGTTCAGGCCACCCTCACCAAGTTAGGTTTACCTCAGGATGTGGCTTTCGAGTATTTGGATTTGGTTGCCATTTCGATTGCGTCTGATATCGTGCCGATTGTGGATGAGAACAGGATTTTGATGCGGGCCGGACTTAAACTACTGAATGAAAATCCGCGAATTGGGATTAAAGCGCTGATGAACCTCATCAAAATGGACATTGGCAAAATCAGCACGTCGAATATCGTGTTTTCGATTGGTCCGAGGATTAATGCGGCGGGTCGGATGGGAGATGCTGGCACCGCAATGCGGTTGCTGATTGCCGAGTCGTATGAAGAAGCGACCAAGCATGCTACCGAGCTCGAGGCTATAAATCAGCGCCGAAGACGAACTGATAGTCAAACCATGGAGCAGGCGATGGCTCAGATTGGCGATAAAGTTGATATCGACCTGTGTTCGTCGGTCGTTTTGCATCATCCAGAGTGGCATTTGGGTGTAATTGGAATTGTGGCGTCGCGATTGGTCGATCAGTTTTGCCGTCCGGCGGTGATGTTGAGCACGGTTGATGGCAAAATTAAGGGATCGGCGCGGAGTGTGAAGGGGTTCAACATATATAGCGCCCTAAAAGAGTGCGAAGACTTGCTGGTTCAATTTGGCGGGCATGAATTTGCGGCCGGACTCACCATGGAAGAAGGAAAACTGGACGAATTCAGGAAGCGCTTTAACAAAATTGTTGAGGATCGGATGTGCGATGAGGATTTCAAGCCAGAGTTGAGCATAGATGCGGAAATAGATCTTCATAGTATAGATCAGCCTTTTTGGCGCATTTTGAGCCAATTTGAGCCGTTTGGTCCGCGGAATAGCAAGCCTATTTTCGTGTGTAGAAATGCGCGCGTGATTGGTCAGCCTATGAAAGTGGGTCGGGATCACCTCAAGCTTCGAGTGGCGCAAAATGGATCGGCTACGTACGATGCTATTGGCTTCAATTTGGGCAGTCATCACGATGATGTGCGTAAATGTAGCGGAGGCGGACTTGATTTGGCGTTCACGGTTGATGAAAATACCTGGCGGAATCGCACGAACCTGCAGCTTCAGATATTGGATTTGCGGGTGAGTTGAGATTTGGGCGTTGACGAGGCGCCGGGATTCTTTGGTTAATGGTTCAGGGAAATGCTCGATTTGTGAGAAAGAATGCTTGTTGTTGATGCTCGGATTGCCTCTGAACTACGATGGGTTAAGCTACAGAGTTTAATAAGACTCAAGTTCGACAACAAATAACGAAAAAAATCGCAATTGGGTATTTCATTCGTATTCAATTACGTGTATATTTGATGCTCTCAACAAGATGAACGGATGATAGTTACTATTTGAAGTGAATCGAGTGGGGGACTGTAGCTCAGTCGGTAGAGCAATGGACTGAAAATCCATGTGTCGTGGGTTCGATTCCCTCCGGTCCCACATTTATAAAAGCCTTTGATAATTAAGCGGTTAGCTTGTTGTCAAAGGCTTTTTTTATGGGCTGAAATCAGGGTCAATTATAAGCTGGGGGTAACACGGGGGTAAAAGAATATTTTTTGACAAGGATTTGACAAGCAGCACGGCCAACCGTTCGTCCGAATATTTATGCTCATAATTCATCAAAAATGATATCTCAGATTAAAAATATTAATTGGATTAGACAGGTTTGAATGATTCATTGAGGATGTTCTTACACCGAGAACAGCCAAAGGATTTACATCAAACTGCAATTTCGATCCCAAATTGTTATTAGAAATACGTGCGTCATTCTTAATGCTATTAAGCATAATCAAAAAACCACCGATAGCTCCTAAATTTCCCAGGGTTAAGAAGGTACTGATTCCATCATCGATACCGTCAAAAAGAAGTACATAGGTACCAGCACCAACGGCATAACCAACCACGCTTGAGAGTCTCAGTAAAGACCCCTGTGATTCTGTGAAGTTATAGGGCTCAATAAACCTTCTGGAATAGAGTAGTCCGACCCCGCCACCCAAAACGGCCACTCCAGCATACATTTGCTCACTAGTTGTGCCACTATAGCTATTTAGTGTAACTGCAGAGATAGCGCCAAGTCCCATCAGCGCACGCATCACACGCACATCACCCAATCCTCGAGTAAAACTTTTTGCGTAATAGGATGCAGCAGAGTACCCTATCACCCCACCGGCCAACCCTAATCCAGCCATAAGTCTGTCAGACTCGTAACCATTTATTGCTGCGCCAGCTAGCTGACCTCCAAATAGTCCGTAATCACCATATAAACCGATGATCCCAACTTGTCCCTCGGTCAACTGCTGGTTACGAGCTTGCACAAACCCAAGTGATAATCCCGATATACTTGCTAAAGTAGCCGACACCATACTGCCACTTTGTGTTGCATCACTGCCCAAAAGTAATGTATATATATTGGCTCCCTGATAAATACCTCGTGTTGCGCCATAGCGCGACAAGTTGGCCATCGGCATTGTAACATCCTGATTTTTAGTCATCGCATAGGGTATATAAAATGCGGCTCCAGTTGATAGCATATAATAGGATACACTAGATGAAACATTCATATCCAGGGCGCTGGGTATAGCGAATCCATAATAGAATAAATTCATCATGGTATTAGTTCTAAGAAATTTTACTCTGCCATCGTGATTGAGAGTTCTTGTAACTGGGTATGATTCATATTCGGTAATTTTCCGACGGATTTCACTAAGGCGTTCATCAGAAATTTCTATTCTATCCCGCAGAATTCGATCATCAAGAGTGTAGCTAACTTCAGCGTACCGACTTCCATTTTCTCTTTGAAACAGACGGGCTTCAAAAAACCCCGTTACTTCGGGAAAAAGCTGTAATTCAGAATTTAATTGTCGGTTTAAGGTCAGATAATTTCCAGCATCATCAAATGGAATCTGTACTTCCTGGGAGGCTGCCAACTGCACCAATAGTAAGGAAAAGATCACCGACAAAAAGATGTATTTCATTGATTTATACTCAGGTAGCTTGTGATAGTTTGAGTGAATATAATGATATGATCCAACATAAGTGCAGTACATTTTCGGGTTGAATTAAGCTTCAGGTGATTTCACGCATGTTATTTCGTCTCATATAGATAGGTGTTTTTTTATTTCCGCAATTGATAGAATGCCTTATATTAGACTTAACTTTATTTCTGGGTTCTTAATCGAAAATACTATGAAACTATTTGTACTATTCATCATTGCAATTAGCGTAACTACGCCCCTTTTTGCTCAATCCATTACCATTGCCGAAAATGGGATTGTCCATTGTAAGGATGTTCCGATAGGCACAACCGAAACCGTAAACGGTGACACCTATGAAGTGGTTGATAGAGATCTTCTGATTCAAAGAAGAGACGAAGATTCCGACCTAACCAAGGTTTGTGTTAGTAATGTAACTGATATGAGTGAGTTGTTTACTGGGGACTGGTCTAATCGAAATAGCTTCAATCAACCCATTGGGAATTGGGATGTAAGCAATGTTACCGATATGAGTTCAATGTTTCATCTATCTGATTTCAATCAACCCATAGATAACTGGGATGTAAGTAACGTTACCGACATGTCTGAAATGTTCCTCTATACACCCTTCAATCACCCTATTGGGAACTGGGATGTTAGTAGCGTATCTACTATGAGTACCATGTTTTATTTTGCACAATTCAATCAGTCGCTTGCAAACTGGGACGTAAGTAATGTTTCTGATATGAGCGGTATGTTCTGGAATGCTCGGCAATTCAACCAGCCTCTTGATGACTGGGATGTAAGCAATGTGACCGATATGAGCAGAATGTTCCTGCTTTCAAGCTACAACCAACCTCTTGAAGACTGGGATGTGAGTAACGTTACGGATATGAGTGGTATGTTTATTAGCTCACCATTTGACTACCCATTAGATAATTGGGATGTAGGTAGAGTAACCAATATGAGTAACATGTTCCAGTTCTCCCAATTCAATCAGTCTCTTGAAAACTGGAACGTGAGTAGCGTTGAAAACATGTACCTGATGTTTCAGAATGCAGAATTTAATCAACCAATCGGGAATTGGGATGTGAGTAACGTTACCATTATGTATGGAATGTTTTCCAACTCATCATTCAATGAACCAATCGATTCGTGGGACGTGAGTAGTGCCAAAGATATGAGCTGGATGTTCTACCGTTCACAGTTTAACCAATCTTTAGATAGTTGGGATGTGAGCAACGTTACGGATATGAGCAGAATGTTTAGCGGTTCCCAGTTTAATCAACCACTAGATAACTGGGATTTGAGCAATGTTACAAATATGGTTGAGATGTTCTCGAGCTCCAGGTTCAATCAACCTATCGGTAATTGGAACGTTAGCAATGTTACGGATATGAGCTTAATGTTTAGTCGTTCTCAGTTCAATCAACCTATTGGGAACTGGGATGTGAGTAGTGTTACGTTGATGGTTGAAATGTTTTCTCATTCTGAGTTTAACCAACCCATTGAGATATGGACTACCAGTAGTGTTACGAGTATGCATCGGATGTTTTGGAATTCACCATTCAATCAACATATCGGAAGTTGGGATGTGAGCAATGTCACCGATATGAGCTTCCTGTTTAATGAAACACCGTTTAACCAACCAATCGAAAACTGGGATGTAAGTAACGCGACAAATGTGAGCTGGATGTTTTCTGATTCTCAATTCAACCATCCAATTGAGAATTGGGATGTGAGTAATGTAATAAACATGAATGGAATATTCAGAAATTCCCCGTTCAATCAACCTATCGGGAATTGGGACGTAAGAAACGTCACCGATATGAGTAGTATGTTCAATAATACCCCGTTCAACCAACCTATAAACAAATGGTGCGTGACAAACCTCATATATCATCCCTGGAATTTTTCTAATCAATCGCCTCTTACTGAAGAAAACAAACCCGTTTGGGGCACATGTCCCGGTGGTGTATCGATTGAAGAACCGACCGAGCAGCCCCTTCAGTTTAGTTTAAATCAAAACTACCCGAATCCATTTAATCCGTCGACACAAATTGGATTCTCTATTCCTGAGGCAGCGCATGTTCGTGTTGAGGTGTTCTCAATCCTGGGCCAGCGCGTTGCTGTACTTGTCGATGAAACCCGAAATTCTGGCGACTATACCATCTCTTTCGACGGCAGTTCTCTGTCGAGCGGAACATACATCTACCGGCTAACAACGCCTGATTTCACGCAAACACGCATGATGAGTCTGGTAAAGTAGTGCTTACTCGTCCAATTGGAGTTTTTACGTCTTGACCGAACAGTATTACAAAGACAAATTACGTGTCGATTTATTTTAGGATTAGTTTGCATAGCCGAATTTTGGTTGTATTTCTGACTTTTGACACACCATGATTTACATGCAGAATAAGGCCCTAATCACACCACTGGCCTACCATGAATCCAATCAATATAGAAACGCTTTAGCTCTTGATGAGGGATACCCGCCTGATGAAGCAGGTAGATTGCGGCAAATAATACCTGCAGTTTAACAATTCCATTATCGCGGTAACGACGGGAGGAGGTAGTCATGACCTGCGGAAGTATTGTGAAGTCGGCTGATTGATGCCTTTCTGAGTGACGCCCGGTCGGGGTTTCACTTGGTCTCGTCTTTCGAAAGGTCTGGGTTGAACTGGTCCCGTGGTTTGACCGATGAGTAATTTCGCTTGGTCTAGTGTTTCGAAAAGTCCCCCCTCTTTTTTGCTCACGAAAAAATCGACGCAAACGCCTTACAAAATCATTGTCTTCCATCACCAGATACGATTCGTTAAACCCACCAAGTTCCGAGAAGATATACGATGGCACGAATAATCCCTGATCACCAAACCGAAATGCCTGAATATCAAATCGGGTAAACCAAGCATAGGCTCGCAAAAGCGGATGGTCATCGTCAAAAGCCAATCGATAGCACCCTCCGATAGCGTTACGTTCGATTAAACCAAGAATATCCTGAACAAACGATCGCGGGGGTAAGGAGTCGGCATGAAGGAAAAACAAAAAATCCGTTTCGGCTGCTCGTGCGCCAATGTTCATCTGACGGGATCGTCCGGGTGCGGTGCATATCACGCGGAGGGGATATGTTGCTGCAATGGATAGGGTATCATCTGTGCTTCCTCCATCAACCACAATAATTTCGGCAGATTCTTTAAACCCTGGAAGTGCCAGTACGTAATCCAGCTGATTAGCTATACCGGCGGCCTCATTCAATGTGGGGATTATGACAGAAAAACGTTTCGTTTTCATTCGGGATGGGGTGCTAATTCGGCGAATTCAACCATTCGGGACAAACTTCCTGAAGATCCGCTAGCGTATCGATGTCGCGCAACGCCTTTAAGGTGCCGAAAGTCCAACTCAATTCCGCTAAATCGCGAATGGTTTGAGCATATACCGTGTTGGTACTCCACGACTTTCCGGCAAAAATGGCCTCGTGCAGTTTTGTGAGTCCGAGCAGGTAATATCCGCCATCTTTTGCCGGACCAACAACCGCATCGTTCTGCTGTAAAGCCTCGAATGCCTGATGGAGGTGATCTTCCGAAAGATCGGCACAGTCGCTGCCAATAATCACGGCCTGGTCAACGCCCGCATCAAATACCGTTTTGAAAGCAGCATACATTCGCTCGCCCAAATCATTGCCCTGCTGAATCCGGTACTGAAATCCGCTTTTGCGCTGAGGATGTTCGGGCAGAACCTGGTCGTAGAAAAGATAGCATCGGGCGCCGAAATTCTGACACGTATTGAGCGTGTGATCTACTAACTTCGAATAAATCTGCAGTGCTTTTTCATTACCCACATCAGCCGCCAGCCTGGTTTTCACCTTTCCCGGGGTCGGATTTCGTAAAAAAACGATGATAGCCCGACTCGGTGGTGTTTGGCTGTTTGATTTGTGGTTAGAATTGGTATTCATTGCAGTTAGGGATTGACAGTTTTTAATGGGTAATTGCTAATGGTTATTTGTGAATGGCTTTTGGCTTTTGGCTTTTGGCTTTTGGCTTTTGTCTTTTGGCTTTTGGCAAAACTTATCAATTCCGCGAAACTTACCTACTACTACTTCGCGAAAATTATCAATTAAGCGAAACCAATTTACTACTACGCGAACCCTCACAATTACGCAAGACTCCCTCCGCAGCTGCTTCCGGCCCCGGCTGTACAACCAAAGCAATGCTGACCAGTACGGATGCTACGTTTCATCCAAGCCCGGGCATCAAACGATTGAATATAATCGATTGGCTGAGCGTTCGTCGATCCATTCGAACTGGCAGATCCACCTGCTTCAACCGGCATCAACAACATCTGATTAAAATCACAATCATACACTCGTCCGTCCCAACTTACCGATATGGTATTGCGACACATTACCTTTTCTGCTGCTACAGGATTGTAGGCATTGACAAGAGTGACCATATAGTCATCCAAGTTATCAGACTGTAATAAGTAATCAAGATACCGGCTTATGGGCAAGTTCGTAATCGTAAACAGGTTGTTAAACAAGACCCCGTGCTTTTCGCGAAGTTGCCGTTTGAAATCGGCTTCCAGTTCCTGCTGAGGCAGTGGCAAAAAAGCTCCGGCGGGATTATAAACAAGATTCAGTTCCAGGCCTGACCCGTCTTTGCCATAACCCAAATCATTCAGCACTTTCAACGCCTCCACCGATCGATCGTAGGTTCCCTCCCCGCGCTGACGATCTGTGGTTACCTTGTTGTAAAAAGGCAGCGAACACGTCACCTCGACATTACGCTCGGCGAAAAACTGGGGTAATTCCCGGTAACGAGGCGTTGTGACCAGAATTGTCAGGTTCGAACGCACAATAATATGAGCCCCGCGCTGATGCAGCTCATCCACAAACCATCGGAAATCCGGGTTCATTTCAGGAGCGCCCCCGGTGATATCTACCGTTTTGAATCCGCCGGCATCAAACGCATCGAGGCAATGCTGAAGCGTTTCCCGGGGCATGATTTCTTTTCGGTGCGGACCGGCATCGACATGACAATGCTTGCAAGTCATGTTGCACATATAGCCCACATTTACCTGCAGAATATCCAGAGACGTCGGGGTTAGCGGAAGCAAACCTGATTCATCCAGCTTCTCATCGAAGTCAGGCAGATTTCGCAACGTTTCTGTGTGATTACGGAGTAAAATCAGCTCTGGATGTTGCTGAGCATTGCTTAATTTGGGTTCTATCGCGGAAAGTTGTGATTTATCCATGTTTACATCGAGAGTTTTTTGGCCTGTTCCATCATCTGAACTCCGTGGACCAGCGACGCCCCGCCCCGAATAGCGCAGGCAACATGCACCGCCTCCATCATCTCCGGTTCCGAAATTCCGTGTTTAACCGAAGTTTCGGTGTAAGCATCGATGCAATACGGACATTGAACCGTGTGGGCAACGGCCAGAGCAATTAAAGCTTTTTCGCGGGCCGACAACTCTCCGCCCTCAAAAACGGCATTGTAATAGTCGAAGAATTTTGTGCCTAATTTTTCCTGTAAATCGGTGATGTTTCCGAATTTTGCGAGATGTGACTTGTCGTAATAACTGTTGCTCATTGTGAATTCCTGTTTTTTATGATTGACGCCTTATGGCAGGGCTGATTTGTTCGTGAATGCAAATTAAGACCTGTTCTTCGGATGTGTTTACGAAACGGCTGGTTTGTTTTGACTTACTGATGAAATTCGAATTGACATATATACTTCGACTTACTGATGTAAATCGATTGACCGATCTAATTTGGTTGACTGATGTACTGATGTACTTTAGTTGACTGGTGTTCTTCGATCTACTTCGATTGAAATTCTTGATTTTAAACACAAGTGGCTGAGTAATGGTTCAGACGATACGGTCGGGATCGCTCAAATCCGGAAGCTGTCCGCGGTAGCCAAAAATTCGTTTGAGCCAGCGCACCAGTCCAACACTCTGATTTTTGATGTACCATTGATCTGCCGCCCGCCGCGCACCAAGTCCGTAGCTGGGGTACGGAAACAGTGTATCTGCAAACTTCCGTAATGAAATTTTGTTGCGCATGGCCAGGGCGAAAAGTCCAATCATGTCGCCACCGTGAGCGCCCAGAATATCGGCTCCGTAAATCCGTCCGTCGAATTTACGGGCATAAACGTAAATCCAGCCCCGGATCTGACCGTCGGTTATCGCCCGGTCGATTTTACTGAATGGAAATTTATACACCATATAGGAGGTTCCAGCTGCATCCAGCTCCGATGGTGAAGCGCCAACATGAGCCAATTCAGGATCGGTAAATGTGCTCCACGGAACATGCCGCACATCTATTTTCATGGGGATTTTCAGCAGAGCATTGGTCGCGGCAATCTTGGCTGTATGTTCGGCCATGTGGGTAAACTGATACTTTCCGGTGATGTCGCCAACGGCGTAAATATGAGATACACTCGTGCGACATCGGTCATTCACCTCAATTCCCCTCCGACTATATGAAATCCCGGCCGATTCCAGTCCGAGATCTTCGATATTTGGCGATCGTCCAGCCGCGACAAGAAGTTTCTGAGCATTAAAGACAAGTTGTTTTCCGTCCCGTACTACCGATACAGAAACCTGCGTTTCATCACCCTGAACCGATTTCACAACGGCATCAAGCTCGAATTTCACCCCTTCTTCGGCCAGAATTTGCTGTAACTCACGGGCGAGTGTGGGTTCGTCTTTGGTTAAAATTCCAGAAGCCATGTCGATAACGGTAACCTGAGTTCCCAGTCGGTTAAAAGCTTGTGCCATTTCCGTGCCAATCGGGCCCGCACCAATGATGATCATGCTTTCAGGCAGGGTTGTTTGCTCGAAGAGGGTGTGGTTCGTTAGATGAGGCGTTTCGGAAAGTCCGGGTATGGGTGGCAGCAAAGCCCGGCTCCCTGCAGCAATAATGAAATACCGGGACGAATAAGTGACCACCCGCCCACTTCTGTCAGTTACCGACACTTCATGCGGACTTGTGAACCGGGCGGAACCCGTTTGAACCTCAATTCCCATGTTAGTGAAAATATCGGGATGATCGGCATCCTCGTACACCTCTTCACGAATAGCATGCAGTTTCTTGATAATCTGACCGAAGTCGACTTCCCTACCCGACTGCCAGTGCTTCTTCGCCTCGTTGAGTAAAATTTTGCTGGGCACACAGCCATGCCAGGTACAATCCCCTCCGAGACGATTCTTCTCAATCATCATGGTTTTTGCGCCGAATCCGGCAGATACACCCGATGAGGTGAGCCCTGCTGCGCCGCCTCCGATTACAATCATGTCAAAGTCGTATTTCACAGGGCAAACTCCATTGGATATGATTTCATTTTTGATTCTCCTGATCAGGTGGGATGTCGATTATCGAAACAATTGACTCTTTTTCCGTTTCCATTTTTTTGTAAAGGGTGCTGAGGGTTGACCAAACAGCGTATCCAATCAGGGCAAAAATGATCAGATAAACCCAAAACGGGACGTTTTGTCCGACGATGATGAGGTAAATGTATGAAGAGCTGGCGCACAAACAGGCCATCAATACCGGTGCTGTTACCGATTTTTTCCGACGGATATTTCGCACCAGCCAGGCAATAGCCAACCAGAAAAACGGAATCGCTCCCACGTAGATACTGCCAAAAATGACCGGATTTACGCCATAGGGTTCGCCCAGCGACATAAACCAGGATATAAATTGCTGCCAGATTCCGGCCATAAATTAAAACAAGTGTGATTCATTCATTTAGATCAAGTTGGCAAATATTACCTGCTCATTCAACAGGGTTTCCCTCCAATTTAAATTAACTCCTGCCAAAAAAGGAACGTTGCCGGTACAGAAGTCGATTTCAGACTAAAGCGGATTAACATTGATATAAAGCTTAATATGCATAAAAGAGGAACTTATCGGATTTCGCTTGATTTAAATGCTAATGGCGAATTCTGGGAAAATAGTATCTGAAACCACCTCCAAATTAAGTTCAACTACAATCAACTCGGTTTGACCTGAATTTAATTCCTTGCAGCGAAACACATTCGAATTCAATAAGAATGAATACCGTCACTACTTTATTACTTTTGATGCTTTTACTTTCCCCGCCGGGTGTGACTGGGAGGTCAGGAGAAACACGTGAGCTTGATTCGATTCGTTTGATCGACGAGCCCCGGGTTTTTGATGAATTCAATCAGAGTAGCGAGGGTGAATCTAACTGGCAGTCCGCTAGTCTACCCTATTCTGGCATGGGCGCTACGCCCCGTTCGGCTGAACAGCCCCCATCTTCAGATGTGCTGCATGTTGGCACGTTCTCGACGTACGACCCGGCTGAATCGACCCTTCCCGAGAACTGGAAACCCATGACGTTCCGCGGAATAAACCACACAGAATATCAACTCGTTACAATCGACGATCGCACCGCCGTGAAAGCCTTTGCCGATAATGCATCTTCCGGGCTAATTCACCGAAAGAATATCGATCTGGAAGAATTTCCGATTATTGAGTGGAGCTGGAGGGTAGAAAATATTCTGGAAGGAGGCGATGTGACCAGGAAGTCAGGTGATGATTATCCGGCCAGGATATATGTAATTTTCGACTACGACCTGTCAAATCTAAGCTGGGGTCAGCGCAATATGATTCGGGCGTTGCGAACATTTTACGGCGATGTTCCGGCCCGGGCCATTAACTACATCTACACGAACAGTTCCGAGATCGGTACCATTGTGAAGAACCCGTACACTGATTTGGTAACGATGGTCGTGGTCGACTCGGGAGAAGATCACTTCGGTGAGTGGAGGTCATTTAGCCGGAATATCTACGACGACTACATCCAAATTTATAACGAACCCCCTCCGCCCGTAGCGGCGATCGCAATAATGACCGACTCGGACGACACCGGCGAGAAGGCCACTGCGTACTTCGGTGACATCCTCTTCCGCAAGAAATGATCGGTTTGGGAAGGTTCGGCGGGAACAAAGTAACAAGGCTCGGCGGGAACAAAGTAACAAGACAATAAGGCACGATGAAACAAGGCACAACGCAGCAATAACTGTAAATTCAATGGCCAGACTAGAAAACTCAGCGACAACTATCGAAAACTCATCGGCAATAACAGAAAATTCCATAGCCAAACTAGAACGCTAGGCGACAACGATCGAAAACTCACCGACAACGATCGTAATCCCAGCGGCCACAAAAGAAAACTCCCAACGCAACAATACCTGACTCATGCAACCCTTTTTAGATACACTGATGGATTCCCAGATACTGGTCATGGTCGCCGTACTCGTAATTATGGCGGCATGGGAATCGCTAAACCCATTCTTTAGTTATTTCCGGGGTGACATTCGCAATCGGGGGAAACATGCGCTGCGCAACTTAACAATAGGCGCGGCAAACGCCCTGCTTGTAGCGGGAATTTTCATCGGATTATGGCTCGCAGCGGCGGTCTGGGCCGATGAACAACGCATCGGGCTCCTTCACTTCCTTCAAGACTACGCCGTAATTCCGATCTGGGCGCATGCAATCGGGGCGATATTATTTCTGGATATCTGGACCTACGCCTGGCACCGCATGAATCACGAAATTCCGTTCTTCTGGCGGTTTCATAAAGTGCACCACTCCGACAACAAAATGGATGTAACCACAGCCAGCCGATTTCATTTAGGTGAAATTCTATTCTCCTCCGTGTTGAGGTTGCCTTTGATTGTGCTTTTTGGCGTTTATTTCTGGGAACTGGTTCTCTATGAAATTCTGATGTTTGCCGTAGTTCAATTTCATCACGCCAATATCGGCTTGTCGGAAAAAGCAGATCGCATTCTTCGGTGGGTTATCGTTACTCCGAACATGCACCGGGTGCACCATTCGCGGTGGCAGCCCGAAACCGACTCCAATTACAGCTCGCTATTCTCCGTTTGGGACCGAATTGCGCGCACATTTCGCATCAACGAGCGGCCGGAGACGATTCAGCTAGGCCTCGACAACATGGACGAAGACGAACATCAATCCGTAAAAGGCATGTTCAAAACGCCCATGAAAAAGGATCAGGTGCTGAAGTAGACTTTTCTGTGGTTTGAGGGGAATATTTCCGCGATTTGAGGTGAGTTTCCGTGTTTGAGGTGGCTTTTTCGTGGTTGAGGGGACTCCACCAAGATTTGCGGCGGATTGCTAAATCAGATATCCCCCCATTTGCAACTTTTGCCGAAATATACGTCATTAGATAAGTTAGTAATTCTGAATTGGTCAACTAGCCAGGACGGGCAACAGTCCCGGCAATTTCTCATTGTGGCATCAAACTAGAATAACTCACTGTGGCAACCCTCCCTCATCAATTACCAGCTCACTCACAAGACACCACATTATGGAAATCCACCAGGAAGACAACGGCAAAAAAGGCAAATTCTTCATCCTCGATAACGACACTCAGGCAGCGGCGATGACCTACACCTGGGCTGGAACCGACCGCATCATCATCGATCATACCGAAGTGAGCGATGTACTGAGGGGGAAAAGTGCCGGCAAACAGATGCTCATGAAAGCCGTGGCGTTCTCGCGCGAAAAAGGCATCAAAATTATACCACTGTGCCCCTTCGCGAACAGTGTATTTCAGAAAGTCCCCGACATCCGGGATGTCCTCTAACAAATGTAACTTCAGTAACTCCCGGAGCCTCTTTAACCGACATTAAGCCGCCCCGAATCTCCCATCAAACCCCAAAAAGCCCCCCATCATGGATAAAAACAACCTCAAAAAAGAATATACCAACGGCGAAATCACCATTGTTTGGCAGTCGGGCAAATGCATCCACTCGGGAAACTGTGTGAAAGGGAGTCCTGAGGTGTTTCAGCCCAAAGATCGTCCGTGGATCA
>JAIUMT010000038.1 GCA_022565415.1 Balneolales bacterium
GATTATATTGTTTCTTGAGATCAGAATATTAATCGTTTGAGGTAAATCCAAAAGCACCCGACGCCATTCCAAGCAGCAAAGGAAGTCTTTAGAAACACGAACAACGCTTCAACGGATTCATCCGAACACTAAAACACCTGCCCGTGCCAGCTCAAATCTAAGGCACAGATTTCAAACTAAAAACTCACTATGGTAGCAATAATCGACTACAAAGCCGGAAATCTGATGTCCGTTTCGAACGCACTTTTCCGCATCGGGACCGAATTCAAGGTTACCTCCGACAAAACCGTACTAGACAGCGCCGACGCCGTACTTTTCCCCGGAGTTGGTCACGCCCACGCGGCCATGCAAGCCCTCGAAGAACGCGATTTAGTTCAGTGGCTTCGCGAAACCAAGAAGCCCGTACTAGGAATTTGCCTCGGAATGCAACTGCTTTATGAGTCGTCGGAGGAGGGTAACGCCGACGGACTTGGTGTTCTACCGGGGCGGCTCCGTCGCTTCGACGAATCTCAGGTAAAAGTGCCCCATCTGGGCTGGAACACCTTCGGAAACATGAAAAAACACCCGCTTTTGCATGGAATCGAGCCCGAAAATCAGATGTACTATGTGCACGGATATTACGCTCCGGTGAGCGAATCGACCCTGGCAACGTGCGAATATCAGCTGCCGTTCACCTCCGTGTGCGCACGCGACAATTTCATGGGGGTGCAATTTCATCCCGAGAAATCAGGCAATAACGGCGAAATCCTGCTGAAGAATTTTCTAAACATGGTCTGATGTTGCCACGATTTTAGCCTTCCGACATCATTTATTTTATTGACCATAGTCTGATGTAGACTCATTTTAGACTTCCCGGAATTGATATATTTTTGTCGAACGCTTTAAACATGGTCTGATGCAGCCCCAACTTGGCTCATCAGTAAGGAAGCATCTGACTTCCAGAAACGAAATCCAAACCCACCAATTAACTCAACTTATGAACGTAATTCCAGCCATAGACCTGCTCGACGGACGTGTAGTTCGGCTCAAAAAAGGCGATTATGATCAGGTAACTGTGTACGAAGATGATCCGCTGATTATCGCCCAACGCTTCGCGGAAGCTGGGTTCGAACACATCCACATCGTCGATTTGAACGGGGCAAAATCCGGCAAATTCGAAAATCTTCAGCACATTCGGCGCATTATCGACGAAACCGGATTAACGGTACAAACCGGCGGTGGAATTCGGGTATTTGGTCAGGTTCAGGAACTGTTCGAAGCCGGACTCAGCAAAGTGGTTTGCTCGTCGATGGCGGTGAAGAACGAAACGGATTGGCTACGGGCGTTGCAGTCGTACGGCGGGGAGAAATGCATACTCGGGATGGATCTCAAAGATGGCAAAATGGCCTATGCGGGCTGGTTGGAGACCATGGAAGAGCCGGTGAATAACTATCTCGATCGGATGATTTGCGAAGGACTCGAAGAAGTACTCTGCACTGACATATCCCGGGATGGCATGCTGAGTGGAAGCAATATCAGTCTGTATTCCGACTTGATGAAGAAGTTTCCCTCGCTGCGGTTCATTGCCTCAGGTGGCGTTGCCGGAGAAGGCGATTTGCTGTCGCTTTCTCAGATTGATGTGCACGCTGTTGTGGTAGGTCGGGCGTATCTTGAGGGGCATTTGTCATTAGATGTGATGAAAAATTATCATCTGACTAAAAAAAATTAGTAGATAAATAGCCTAATTACGAATTCCTAACATATCGTTCAAAGGTGCTTAAAAAATTATACTTAGGCGGGGAACATTTATGAAATCGGCGTGTATAATGAGTTGGGGTAAAGAAAAATGATTAATTTTTTTAAAATAATCTGTAACAAATGCGTGTCGAAATACTCTTATCCCTGAAGGCGCAAAAAAAATTGTTTGCTTTCACCTAAACGCGTCGTATAATTAAGGCGAAGTCGGTCATTATTGCCGCGTTTAAAAAATTGGCTGATAAAAGCTCAGAGTCTGTGTCTATATATGTCTCGGCTTGATGTCAATAGTAGTTCATTTACAACAAACCTTACTCAACAAAATTAATTAACGGAGATCAATCATGGGTCAACAACAACTTTTACTGGTAATTTTGGTTACCATTATCGTTGGAATCGCGACAGTAGTTGCGATAAATACGTTTGGATCAAGTGCTCAGCAAGCAAACCGCGACGCTGTGCGACAAGACTTAGCAACAATTGCATCATCATCACAAGCCTGGTACATCAGACCAACGATGCTCGAGGGTGGTGGTAATAGTTTCTCCAATGTAACCTTTAGAACACTCAACTTTCCCGCTCAAGATGTTTCAGAAGATGGATTAACAGCTACCAACCCCAACGGTAGATACGTAATTGGAGCAGCATCATCTGCTACGCAACTAGTTATAGTAGCTACACCTTCTAGTAATACAGAAGGCGACGCAGTAACTATAACTGCTAACATAACGGCAAATAACTTATCCCTTTCAACAGCTGAAGGCGGTGATGTTCTCGGCGCAGATACTGGCGATGGTGATGGTGATTAATTGCCAAAACACTCTTTCCCCAAAAAAGGCCTCCCAGCGAGGCCTTTTTTGTTTCTGCCCTATTTCCAGTTTCAAAGAAAAATTTTCAGTTGAATGCGATTTTAAGTAACATCGTATCTACGTGTCGAATCTGATTTAATTTTTATTTCCATCACATGCCAGTTTATCGCTTTAAGGGTATAAGTACGCAAGGCAAGCTTGTTCAGAACGAGTTTGAGGCCGATACAAAGAAAATCGCTCAGGAAAAGGTCGATCGCTTCGCCAAACCCAGAAACATTCAGGTGAAGTCTATGGAGCAGCGTGCTGTGTTCATGTACAAGGTGGAAAAAGACGGCAAAATTCTTACCGGCGAACAGGAAGCCTATAATAAGGAAGAACTCGAACGTGTGCTCATCAAACTGGGCTACAAGGTAAAGTCCATCAATAAGCAACTCTTCGATTTCAAAGGCGGGGTTCCTACCGAAGAGATTGTCAACTTTATCAGCATTTCTGCCGACCTCCTCAAGCAAAAACTTACCTTCGATGAAATTCTGAACCTCCTCTACGAAGACACTCAGAACAAACGCATGAAGGATATCATCAAGACAATCCAGAAGGATTTGAAGGATGGGAAGGAAGGTGTCGAGGTGTATAATAAACATGCCGACGTTTTTGGAAAGTTTGCCTGTTATATGCTGAGCGTGGCGTCGACATCGGGTAATATGGCCCTGGTTTTTGAAAGTACGGCCAAGTTTCTGGAACGGGATGCGACATTTAAAAAGAACTTGCGACGATCCCTCCTCATGCCCGCGGTTACCGTACTTGCCGTGATCGGGGTTGTTCTGTTTTACATCGGCTATATTTTTCCGGCTACGGCCGAATTGTTCCTGGATATGGGCATCGAGCTGCCTCCAATGACACAAACCACGCTCGATATCAGTTATTTTCTGCGGGACTACTGGATTCTTATCGTGCTGGGTATTGTTATCCCCATCGGATCGTTTATTGCCTTCATCAGGACGGTAAATGGCAAACTCATGCTCGATAAGTACATCATCAAAATGCCTGTAATCGGTGATTTACTGCACAAAACCAGTATTGAAATCTTTGCACGGGTATTTTATACCCTGTACAGCGGGTCCGGACAAAACGTCGAGGTTATAAAAATCGCCTCGGAAGCTTGCCGGAACACCTATATGGAGAAACAAATTAAGGATATCGCGGTTCGTGGTATGCTCGAGGAAGGTAAAGGTCTGATGGAAGGGCTTGAAGCCACCGGGGTGTTTACCAAAACTGCGCTCAGCCGATTTCGTTTGGGCGCTGAAACGGGCGACCTCCGAAATAATGCCAAACAGCTGGCCGAGTATTACGAAATTCAGACGACCTACAAAATGGACTCTGTAGTAGATGTGATCAATTTGTTCATTAACTTGTTCATTATGATTGCACTGATTGCCATTACTGTCGTGTCTTCTGAAACAGCTGTAATCCAACCGAATGCGCCGTTCTAATTGAGCGCATCGTGTTCTTGTTTGAGTCCCGCCCTAGCGATCCCCCGAACTGTGCGAAACACGCTTTTCATGCGTATATTCATGACATTAAACTCTAATTTTTGCTTCTGGTAGTCGAAACCCAACACGTTTAACATGGCTCTACAGTTAAATTTAAAGCGCCGATCTGGTGATGTACTCGTTACTAAGGGTATCATTACGCAGGAACAACTGGATACCGCGCTTGCCACCCAGCAAGCCGAGCCGGAAGCCATCCGTCGTCGTATTGGTAATATTCTGGTTGATGATTTTGGCATCGACCGACATACGGTAATGAAGGAGATTTCCGATTTCTATGCGTTTCGGGAGATTAACGATAGTCCGGAAACCCTGAGCGACGACCGCATCCAGAATATTAAGAAAATCATCGAGTCGTTTCCGACCGATACCATCGACGAGATGGCGCATCGCAAGACGATTCCGTTCAAGATTGAAAAGAACAACCTGCTGATTGCCGCGGCCGATCCGACCGATCCCGCTATTACTTCTCTGGCCATCCAACTTGGTTATAAGAATTTCGAGATCGCCTATTGTCGTCAGGAAGTGCTCGAGAACATTCTCTCGCGGGTTTACGAGAAGAAAAACGAATTCCTGGACCTGCTCGACGAGATTGAATACGACGAAGGCAACATCGAAGACCAGGAAATCAACGAAGCCGAAATCGATGCCGAGATTAACCAAAGTATGCTCAACTCTCTGGTTGAGGGTATGCTTATTGAATCGGTTCGACAGGGCGTGAGTGATATTCATGTTGTGCCGGGAATCGGGAATTCGACCGACATCCATTTCCGAATTGATGGTAAACTTCAAGTGTGGCACACGCAATCGGGAGTTAAACCTGAGGCTCTAACTGCGGTAATCAAAGACAAAACCCGAAACGTGGATCGATTTGAGCGCGATTCTTCTCAGGATGGATTTATTCAGCGGAAGATCGATAATCACAATTTGCGGTTCAGGGTTTCCATCATGCCAATTGTTGGAGCCGAGTTTGAGCGAAAATTCGAGTCTGTTGTTATCCGGATTTTGGACGACCGAAAAGTTATCACCGATCTGAACCTGCTCGGATTGCAGAAGCAAGCACACGCCGATTTTGTGAAATCAATCCGAAAACCTTCCGGCATCGTAATTATTACGGGTCCGACGGGTAGTGGAAAGTCCACCACATTGGTTGCGGCCTTGTATTCTGTTATTGATCCGAGTGTGAACGTACTTACCGTTGAGGAACCAGTTGAGTATTTGATTCGAGGTGCACGTCAGCTGAAAATTAGCGACAACATGACCTTCGACATGGCCATTCGTGGTATTCTTCGTCATGACCCCGATATTGTACTCGTAGGTGAGATTCGTGATTTAAAAACCGCCGAAATTGCTATCAAAATGGCGAATACGGGTCACCTTACGTTCTCCACATTGCACACGAACGATGCGCCGAGTGCCGTTGCGCGATTGTTCAAAATGGGTGTAGAGCCGTTTTTGATTGCCAGTGCGGTGAACCTTGTGATGGCACAGCGACTTATTCGACGCCTGTGCAACAACTGCAAAGCACCGGTTAAGGATTTAAATCCGGACTTACCACGTTCAGTCGGATTCACCGACGAGGATATCGCCAACACCACGTTTTATGGTCCCGTTGGCTGTGATAAATGCAACAAAGGGTACAAAGGTCGGGCTGCGATTCACGAGGCACTCTACTTCGACAAATCCATTAAAGACATCATTTTTTCCTCCGGAGACGATATCGACGAAGACAAAATCCGAGAACAAGCAATTAAAAACGGCATGCTCACCATGCGGGCCAGTGGTCGGGAGCGAATTAAAGAGGGCGTAACCTCAATCGAAGAAGTAATTGCTATTACAATTGAGGATTAACCCAATGACTTCATTTAACCCACACAATCATGAATGATTCGTCTGATGTACTCTTTTTGATGGCGGCGATGGTTCTGTTTTCCATTTTGGTGACAAACAGTAACCGGATTTTTGTGCGAAATACCGCGATGATGGTCAACTCCGAGGTCGAATTTAATGCGATTTCGGTGGGGCAATCCATAATTGATGAAGCCCGCACCAAGGCATTCGATGAGGTAACTGCTGGTGGCGGCAGTCGAATTGGCGATCCGGATGTCATCCATCCGAATAATGTACCCGGAGCATTTACACCATCGAATAGTTTGGGTCCGGAATCTGGCGAGGTGTACCCGAACTTTAACGACTTCGACGATTACAACAATCTAAACATAACGAGAACTACGGGATACGGAGACTTTGAAATATCGGCGCGGGTGTTTTACGTAAACCCGTCGAATATTACCGTAAACGTTGGTGCGCGAACAACCATGAAACGTTTGGAAGTAGTGGTTAGCAATGAAAATCTTCCGAACGATGTAACACTTAGCTACGTCAAAAGCTACTATTAAGGTCAAATAATGGAACAAACTGCAAATCTACAACAAAGGGTAACTCAGGGGCTCAACAATGTGCTCAAGTCAGTACCATTGCTTTTCAGGAACTTCTCACCCGAGGACTTACGCGACTTTCTAAAATTGGGTCACGCTCAAATCCATCGGAAAGACGATATCATTATTGATGAGAGCAGTACCGAACTGGATACCGCCTTTCTTATCGTAAGCGGTAAGGCTGAGGTCTGGAAAGATGAAATTCACCTGGCTACAATTTCTGAGGGTGATATTCTGGGAGAGACTTTCCTGTTTAATAAAATTGGACGAACAGCCTCCGTTAGCGCTCAGGATGAGGTAATTACACTAAAATTCAAGCGTGCTGAGGTTTTGGAATATTTTCGTCGTAAGCCCGAACGTCTGTTTAAGTTGTTCACCATGAATATCGTGGAGATTCAGCAACGACGAATTTCAACAATGAACGCCCGCCTGTTGCAACTCCATAAACGCTTACTCAATAAAGACACCACGGAGTAAACCATGAATGTAGGCTTGGTCACCGGATTTGTAATTGGAGGAATGCTGCTACTATCGCTGATGGTTTTAAATAACCGCATAGCTCAGAATAGTGGTCAAACTGCATTAACTCAGATGACCAAGGAAACCATGACTACTGTATCTGAAATGGTTAGCACCGACATCCGACGAATTGGTCAGGGTATTGCAGCAGCACCAATCACGCATGCCAGCGAGAATCGAATCGTTTTTTTATCTGCCGTAGACGGAATTAACCCTGCCACGGTTGAATGGTTATACGATCCTAACGAAGAATTACCAGGATCACAAAATCCGAACGACAGGATGTTATATCGAATAGTGAACAACGACACGACTCGAATTCCGCTTGGTGTAACACAATTCAATTTCACCTATTTTGATGAAGATCATGCAATTACTGCTGTATTGGATCAAATTCGCAGAATCAGAGTTGAAGTTATGGTGGAAAGTCAGGCCGGATATGGAAATGAGTTTTCCAGGTCGTTCTGGGAGTCTGAAATCACGCCACGTGCCATTCAATAATACCGAGGTCTATGTATGGGAAGAGCAATGTTATTTTTAGTGTCGGGTAGTTTCATCCTTTTTGCGATGATTCAGCTCGGTGTGTTCGATCGCCAAGCTACGATGAATGAAGTAAACGTGGAATATGTGCTGGCCGCGCAGTCTCGGAATGTGGCCAATAGCGGACTAGAACGAGCCATTAATCGCATCAGTACAGATTTTAGTTGGCGAACTGGGTTAGACGCACCAGTTTCGTATAATTTTGGCAGTGGTACCGCGAGTGTTACCGTTGTTGATGGAACATTTACGGGTGTAAGTTTGCCATTCGGATTTATTGAAATACGAAGCTCGGGAAATTCTAATGGGGTTACATCGGTTGCAGTTGCACGAATTCGTGTTGAAAACGGCCTTCCTCAGGTACACGGAACGATGGGGATTTTTACCGACAATTTGAGCTTTAACGTATCTGGATCGTCATTTTTGATAACAGGTCACGACACCAATCCTGACGGAACTGCCGGCTTACTAGAGAGTTTACCGGGCATTGCGGTGAATAGTCAGGCAGCTTTCGATGAAATTTATAACTCCCTGAATAACACACAACGCGGACGAATTCAGGGCGAAGAGACCCCCGATGACCTATTCGATACTATAGGCGGACTTTTAGGTGCTAACAAGCCAAGTCTCACCATAGATCCGTCGATGGATGGAGATGCCTTGGAAGATTTCGTTCAACTTGCGATTTCAAACGCTGATGTAATCTACGATGACCATGTGGCAAGTGGTGAAGGATCACTCGGTACTGTTGAAGCACCACAGGTTGTTATTGTAAACGGTACGTTGGAAGTCCGAAATGCCACCGGAGCAGGAATTATTATCATCAAAGAAGGTGGTAGCCTGGATGCACGCGGGAACTTTGATAAGTTTGAAGGGTTAATTATTGTGCAGGGCAACGCCGATCTTACACGGGGTAATATCAACATTATGGGCGCGATGCTCTTTGGTGGATCCAATCCATCAGTTGAAATCGATATCGATTTTCGGGGTAACGTAAACATCCAATACAGTAGCCATGTGTTAAATAATTTGTCTACACGCTTACCCCAAACTGCCGGTATGAAGCAGGAATTGGTATCAATCTTTGATTAATTTTATGTGAGTCAACCGATTCTTGTTTCAAATGTTCGTAAAATGTTGTACCCTCATTCGAACAAGAATTTGGTCTTACTCAATTTCGTTTTTATATAATGTCTAACTGATGTCATCGTATCTCGATCACTTAAATACCGATATTTTTGAATCCATCCGGAGTGAAGTTCCGGATGCAATTATGGGGAAAGAGCGCTATCTGCTGATTGCGGAAGTCCTTGATAAAATGGGACCTGAAGCAGCCGAGGAGCTCACTGATTTCGTGCATGCATTGCTCCAACACATGACAACTGTTGATGCATCTGATGTCGACCTTGGTGGAACCGGTTGCCAAGACAAGATATGGTACCGCGTTTTTGGTCAGAAAAGACCCTGGAATGATGGTCCGACGATTTCCCGATTCCACAGCGATGTGCTTTGTGTATCTATCCTAACTGCCGATATGCTCGATACCTTGCTGGAGAAACGGAACCTCGATTTTTCGTATACAGCAAACTCAGGTACCCAGTCAGAATCGCGTTTTCGGGCCGATATGTACTTCGATTTGGAACACCTCGCCTTAAACATGAGGAAAATCAATAATGAGGTTCGTCCGTTTAAGAACTTGAAGTTGCATCCTGAGGTGGCCAAGGCATTGAGTCTGAAGTACTTGAAGTTTGGTCTCACGTTGATAACTGGAATTACAGGATCGGGTAAGTCATCGACTCTAGATACCATCATCGATGCCAATAACCGCTCCGTTGACGGACATATCGTCATCATATCCTCTCCTATTGAGATGATTCACGTACCTAAGCGTTGTATTGTGCGTCACCGTGAGGTAGGCCGCGATACCTTATCGTTTAAAGTGGGTGCAATTGAAGCGCTGCGACAAGATCCGGACATCATTGTGATTGGTGAGCTTCGCGACGCCGAAACCATCATGACAGCCCTGGAAATCACCGATTCGGGTCACAAAACGTTTTCGACATTGCACACGGCTTCGACCACAGAAAGTATAGACCGAATTATTGGCGAAGTCCCCTCAACCGAACAAGATCGGGTTAGAAATCGACTTGCCGACGTGCTAACCTGCGTAATTTCTCAAAAACTGGTTCCTACAACCGACGGGAAATTAGTAATGGCCAAAGAGGTTTTGCTTAATACGACTTCAATCAAAGCCGCCATCCGGAACAATAACACCGGTGAAATTTATCAGATGCTGATGGAGGGTGCCAATGTGGGCATGTTGACTCTAGAGCAGGATCTCAAGCGTCTGTATGAAGAGGGTACGATATCGTTGGAAGAGGCTTACAATCAAGCCAACAACAAGAAAAAACTCAAAGATATTATTAACTAACTTTTTGCAGTGTGTTTGAATTGAGTAAACGTGAAATCACCGGTATTTCGTTAGATAACGATGTACTCAAACTGGCCACTTTGGAGATTTCCAAAGACCGGGTGACGGTGGTACGGCTGCAGAAAGCCCGACTTCTGCAACCACTGAAAAAACAGGAAGAGGCATCGGATGAAAACATCGATGTAATGTCGGGGAGTGATGATGTAGAGGATGCCGTTTTCGGAATAGAAGATTCCGATTCGTTAACAACGGCTCTGAACGACGACATGCCTGACGACTGGGATATGGCCAGTGAATCGGCACCTTTCTTGGAAGATGATTCCAATGCTGGAGTTATGGCCAATTTGCTCAGAGAGCAGTTGACAAAAAGTATCACAACCGCCATCAATATCCCGTTCGAGCAGACCTATCTGCAGAATGTCACCGATTTAGACCTTGAAAAAAACAGCAAGAAGAAAATCCAGAAAGAGCTGCATCAACGTCTGGAGTTGCTTTATGGTCATCCCGTTACCGACGACCAGATTTCATGGATAAAAAGCGATGATGAAAAAACACTGCTTGTTGGCTCCATCGACCGTGATGTTCAGGCATTAAAGCTTCTCGATGAGAGTCTGCCCCTATTCGATGGCAAAGTGACCGTCCGAAATGTATTAAGTGAAGAGATTGTACTCGCCGGAATGGTTCGCACCAACTACCATATTCTGGATCACGAGTACACCTGTATTGTGCATGTGCGGGAATCAACCACCCATGTTATCTTCATGAAAGGCAGTGAGTTTCACTCAATTCTGCCAGTTATTAAAGAAGGTGTAAAGAACAAACGGGTAGCGCGAACTATTTTCAGTAAGGTACTTTTCGAGGTAGAGCGTGGAAAAATCCCTACCCTCGACCGAATACTTATTACCGGAGAAACACTGGAAGGAAACCTTCTGGAGTTTCTGTCGGAGCAGTTTATCGATGTCGAGGTCGGACATTTCGAGTACGATGGCGACAAGTTTGATGTGGATGCCACACTATCCGACGACTACCGCGATTATCTCAAAGCGATTGGCGTGGCCTGGGCTTCTTCCGAACACGAGAAAGCCGACTTCATCAACCTCACATTCCTGCCAAAATATGTTCAAACTCGTCAGCAGGTTTTTAAATTAGAATGGCACGGATTCATACTTTTGATGATGATTGCATTAACTCCGATTTTGTTCAACTATATGTATCAGCAGAAGCAAGCCGAGCTTCAGGATTACATCCAAACTTCGCAAAGAGTTGATCAGCAAATCAGAGAAACCCGCGTTATTGCCCAGATGGTCGATAATTTATCGGCCGAATATGCCACCTACGAGCAACGTGTAAACTTGCTAGATACTCTCAGTTACAATGCACATAAATGGTCACAAACACTACGAATTCTAAACAACTCTGCTCAAGATGTAAACAGTGTTTGGATTACGAACTTTCAAGGTGACGGGGCAAATTTGATTCTGCAGGGTTCTGCGATTCACCGCGACCGAATTCCAAGATTTAGCAATCAGTTTCACGATGCTGTTATTCAGCAGGTAACTGAGCGGGAAGAACGCGGCATGATTTTATACGATTTTGTACTACAGGTGCGCGAAATTGCGGATAGTCCGGCTGTATTTCGTCCCGAAAAAGTAGTTGCCCCCGACGACATTCTACGAATGCGTGAAACAACCGACAACGTTGGTACTATAGAGCAATAACCCACAGATTATGTCCTACGCATTACGAAATACATTAATTTTACTGGCCACATTGCTCATAATGATTGGCGGAAGCTGGTTGTTTTTGAACTACAAGTTTGTGTCAGAGCTGGAAGCTCAGGGAGTTCAGGTAGAACGTAAAGAAGCCGAACTTCAACGACTATCTGCCTCGGCAGACAACTTCTTACTAGTTCAGGAGCGTCACGCCCGTATTAAGTATGAATTTGAGAATCATTCGAAAGAATTGCTCGAAGATAACAGCCTTGCAACGGTATTTGACTTTTTACGCTCCATCAACCGCGGACTATCCTACACAACCATGAATTTCGCACTTCGCGATTCGGTTCGGAATAACGATCATGGTATCATCAGGGTTCGTATCGATGGTGAGGCGACCTATCGCGGATTGTTCAACTTCCTAACCATTATGGAACAGAGTTCACCAATTGTGCGCGTAACTGATCTGAGGCTGGCTCCGATGGGGCGCGAGGCCGATGTTTTATCGCGTGTACGTTACGAACTGAATGCCGACTTTTATTACGCCCGAGGCACTACAACCACCGATTCTGAAATCGTAATTAGCGACAACATCTCGACCTATATGCATAATCCGTTCTATGCATTAATCCATCAGATACCAGATAATTTACAGGAGTTACCTGATGTGGACGCGAGTCGACTGGTCGGTTTGGTCAGGAACGGTGCTTACATTTTAAATCAGCGTAACCAAATGGAATTTCTTCAAATAGGGGATCCGGTTTACCTGGGAACCCTTCAAAGTGTGAATATGAATGAGCGAACGGCTGCTTTCCGATTAGATCGGGGCGGAATTCGCGACGTCGTCGTATTAAGAATCAACGAAACGGAATAACTGAGTGACTCCTATGAACATCAGATTTACTACCTCAAAACTGTGCGGAATATTGCTACTACTGGTAGTCGCCGGCAGTTCTTTACCCACCACCGGCCTGTCGCAAGAACGGCTTCCGTTTCGCGAATACACCAATCCCGATGAATTGGTGACCCTAGGCCGAGAAACATCCCTATCTCAAACATTCATGATTCTGGGCGGATTCTCACGCCGGTTCGACGACAAAGTGATAATCGACAGATCGGGTCGATCCGGTGCAATTGGGGTCAATATTCCGAGTATGCACTGGCGACAGGCGCTCGATGTGATTGCCAATTCAAATAACCTGGTAGTTTTCGAAGATCGGGACTTTATTGAAATCACGCCGGCACCAACCCGCACCGATGACAGACCAGCGGCTCAAGGTCCACGTCCGGCAGCGGGACCGGCGCAAGAAGTCCTTGCCACATTAGACACCCGTGAAATCGAGATATCAGCCATTTTCTTTGAAGGTAACCGTCGAAAACTCCGTGAAATTGGTGTTAACTGGAGTGCCATCCGCGATGGTGTTGTACAAGTTGCGAACCTTGCCGCTGATGGAGTTTCTCTAGAGGCATTGCAAGTTACTGTTCCGACACAAACCCTGAACGGCGGATGGGAAGTAAGTGCATTACTGAACACACTCGAATTATTGAATGTGGGTGAGATTCTATCGTCGCCACGTGTGAAAGTAATGGATGGAAAAGAGGGAGATATCCAGGTCGGACAAGATTTCTCCATTAAGCAACGAGATTTTGCCGGTAACATTACCGATGCGTTTTTCAGCACAGGTACCATACTTCGGGTAACTCCGAACATCATCACCCAGCAAGATACTTCGTTTATATTGCTGAATATCATGGCCGAGCGAAGTACAGCTAACCCGGATCCGGTAAGTACCATCATCAACAAGCAAGAGGCTGTAACCCAGGTTCTGCTCTACAGTGGTGAATCGACCGTAATAGCCGGACTTTACGAAACCGATGAGTTAACAATCCGTCGTGGAATACCATTTTTGAAAGATCTTCCGCCCTGGTTTTTCGGTCTTCGTTACATCTTTGGGTACAACTCATACGAAGTAAATCAGACCGAATTAATTATCGTTATAAAAGCCGAAATCATCCCTTCCCTTCGCGAACGCTTCAATCAGACCCGCGGAACAAGTTTGGAAGTTTTGGATCAAGGCAGAATGCAGTTACTGGAAAACAACCTGAATAGGGACTAAAAACGGTTATTTGCCATTTTTAGCACTAGTTTAAAACTGGCACAATCATGATAGACATTCCGTTTTATGAGTCTCTGCCATCGCTTAAACGATTCGAGGATACCTCAGATCCGAAAAATTACAATCCTCTTCCCGACGACTGGTATATCGCCATAACCGATGTTCGTAATTCCACGATAGCGATCGAAAATGGTCGCTATAAAGAGGTCAACGCCATGGGCGCCATATCGATAATGGGCGTCCTCAACATCACAGGCAGCTACAATTTTCCGTTCATTTTCGGGGGTGATGGGGCCACAATCGCGATACCCGGCTCCATCAAGAACGAAGTACTCAATTCACTTCGAGGGGTGCAGATTTTGGCAAAAACGGAGTTCAATTTGGACATCCGGGCCGGACTCATCCCCGTTTCGTACATTCGAAAACATGGTCAAGAAGTGAACATTGCGCGCGTTCAAGTGTCTAGCTATTACCATCAGGCGGCATTTATCGGAGGCGGAATTCAGTTCGCCGACAACCTTCTCAAAGACCCAGTTAAAGGTCCGGAGTTTCACGTCGAAAACCTGACCAACAACTCAGATAGCAATTTTACGGGAATGGAGTGCCGGTGGGAGGAGGTCCGCAATACACGCGGGGAGGTGCACTCTCTACTAATCGAAGCTACCGTTCGGGATCCCGAAGAGAAATCCGAATTATACCGACACATTTACGAGCTGATACACACCGTTTACGGCGATGAGGACGAACACAAACCCATCCGCCTCGACAGCCTCAAGATGACATTAAACAACAGAAACCTCTCTGTTGAGAAGAATATTCAAACTCACAACACCAGTTTCTGGAATAGGGTAAAATACTGGTTGATGTTGCGATATAAATGGGTTCTCGGGATTATTCTCATGCAGTATAACATCAAAACAGAAGTAACCGAGTGGGGCAGCTATAAGCCCGACCTTGTTGAAAACACAGATTATCGCAAATTCGACGACATGCTTCGAATGGTTTTGGCTGGCACTACAGAGCAGCGCGAAACCATTAATGAAATACTCGATTCGCTGTACAAAAAAGGCAAGATTATCTACGGAATTCATCATGCAGAATCGGCACTCATAACCTGTGTTATTCTAAATCATCAAAAAGGGCATATTCATCTGGTTGATGGAAGCGATGGTGGGTACGCTATTGCCGCTAAGATGATGAAAAAGCAGACCAGACCTACATAACGCGCCGCGCCCGCATATAACGCTGACTCCAATATCGTTCATCGAGCGATGAAATCATGGGTCCGCTGGAGGTTGAAGCGTGAAGAAACTCTTTTCTGTTAACCATTATACCCACGTGACGTGTCGTTCTTCCCGTCTGAAAGAATACCAGGTCACCTGCCCGCAATCGCGATCGCCGCACCCGGATGCCAACACCCAACTGATCGGCGGTGGTTCTAGGCAGATTGATTCCAAACTCACTGCGCATCACAACCTGAACAAACGCAGAACAATCAATACCCGATCGATTTGTGCCACCCAAAACATACGGCGTCCCCTTCCACTGCTCCAGGGCATTCATCAGCTTACCCTCGGGCGAGCGCGCCGCTTTTCGGGAACTGGAGCATGCAAAGACAAGAAATACCAGTGCCAGCACCGAAAACAAACGAAGCAAATACTGCTTACGCATTATCTGATGGGAATTAGGCCGAGACACTGACACTCTTTTTGGATGTCGATACAGATAACGATTCGATGACTCTTACCGCCGGTGTTGGGTCCGACATGATGTAGAAGTGCAACCCGGGAACCCCGAAATCAAGCAATTCCTGACATTGCACCTTCGCCCATTCCTGACCAATCGAATTCGCATTGGCCGCATCCGCCTGAACTGCATCTGATAGATCGCAGGGAATAGACAGGTGAAACGCCTTGGGCAAACTCATAAGGTGATTGGGACGGGTTAGTACTTTCAGTCCGGGAATGATTGGGATGTTTATCCCCTCCGACCGACATTGTTTTACAAAATCGAAATACACATTGTTGTCGAAAAACATCTGCGTTACGATATAATCGGCGCCTGCTTTTACCTTTTCTTTGAGGAATTTGATGTCCCAGTTCATGTTTGGGGCTTCGTTGTGCTTTTCGGGATATCCGCCAACGCCAACGCAAAAGTTGGTATGATTCGCATACATCAGCTCTTCGAGGTATATTCCCTTGTTCATGTCCTTAACTTGACGAACCAGGTCGGAGGCGTATTCGTTTATGGCTTTGTCTTTGTTATGAGGCTTCGGGGCACCATGATCGTCGCCACGAACGGCCCGCACGTTGTCGATTCCCAAATAATGAAGCTCGATCAACGCCTCTTCAGTTTCTTCTTTGCTGA
>JAIUMT010000039.1 GCA_022565415.1 Balneolales bacterium
AGGAGAAATGTTCAGGATTTCATTAAAGCCGACAGCAAAGCAGGCATAGGGTCTGATGGAATCATTGGCGACAAGGTGTTAATTATTGCTCAGGGCACAACTGGTACACCGACTGTGCAGGATGGTCAGCATATTCTATCGAATGAGCCCATAGACACGGATGCCATCCTGGCTAGTTTACAAACTTCGGCGGGCAATGTTGAGGTCATTACCAATCAGCTTTCCGAAATTATGATAAACGTGAATAGCGGTGAGGGTACAGTTGGAAGAATGATTAATGATGAAACCATCGCAGATAATATTGCGCAAACGATTGCGAACTTCAAAAAAAGCTCAGAGGATTTTGATGAGATTGTGGAAGTCACCCAGCAAAATGTGTATGAATTCATGGAGAAACTTCAGGAAACTGCCGCAAAAACGGAGATTGCATCACAGGAACTTGGTGAAATCATGACCAAAATAAACAGAGGAGAGGGTACCATCGGGGCGTTAATTAACGATACCACGATGGCGGCGAATCTTAGCGAAACGATTATCAACCTCAAGAGTAGTAGCGAAGGACTCGACGAAAACATGGAAGCACTCAAGCACAACTTTTTCTTCAGAAGATATTTCCGCCGACTGGAACGCGACAGAATACGGGAAGAAGAACAGTTACTAAGAGAGCTGAGGGATTTTGAAAGACGTGAAATGGAATTAAACTAAATCCTGCGTTTCGGGAAATCAAGTTGCTCATTTAGCCGGAATTCTCTGGTGTTGGGAAATATTTTATAATTTATTTTGTCACACTAAACTTCATAGTGTTTTGCTGGAGAGAAAATCGCTTCCAGCACAATGGGTTAAATATTGCCGAATTGAACTTGTATTGCCTGTTTTTCGTTATAATAACGTGTGTAAATATTTAAGGAAAAACGTATGAAACGAGAAGTTGTAATTATTGGCGGTGGCTTTGGTGGAATTAAAACGGCCAAGTTACTGGCAAAAGCCGACGTCAACATAACACTGATTGACAAAACAAATCACCACCTTTTTCAACCATTGCTTTATCAGGTTGCTACTGCGGCGCTATCGCCGGGCGACATTGCGGTACCCATCCGGGCTATTTTCAGCAAACAGAAAAATGTTAAGGTCGTGCTGGGTGAGGTGGTAGAAGTCCTCAAAGACCAGAAGGAAATTCGCCTTAAAGACGATCGCTGCATTAAGTTTGATACACTTGTAGTGGCATGCGGAGCGAAGTACAACTATTTCGGTAATCATGCCTGGGAAAAGCATGCGCCAGGACTCAAAACCATCTCGAATGCTCTGAATATCCGGGAGCGTATTTTGATGTCGCTCGAAAAAGCCGATCAAATCGATAATGTTGAGGAGAGACAGAAATATCTCAACTTTGTGGTAATTGGAGGTGGTCCTACCGGCGTAGAAATGGCTGGTGCGATCGCTGAAATCGCCAAACGAAATATGATGCGCGACTATAATAATTTTAGTCCGGAGCAGACGCATGTTTATCTGATCGAGGCTGGTCCGCGTATTTTAAATGGTTACGACGAATCGCTTTCTCAAAAAGCAGTTGAAATGCTGGAGGAGCTTGGTGTTGAGGTGATGCAGGGTACCCCCGTAACCCAAATTGAACACGAAAAAGTTGTCCTGGAAAACGCTGCGATTGAGTCGCCGAATATTATCTGGGCGGCAGGTGTTGTGGCGAATGCTGTTATTAAGACGCTTGATGTGGAAACCGATCGCGCCGGGCGCGCCATTGTTGCACCGGATATGAGCCTGCCCCGTCACCGCGATATATTTGTGATTGGGGATGCTGTTCACATGAAAGACGCTGATGGAAACCCACTTCCGGCCATTGCGCCCGTTGCCATGCAGCAAGGAAAACATGTTGCAAAACTGATTAAGAACCCATCTCTGTACGATGCGGTGGAACGCGAGCCGTTTCAATACCTGGATAAGGGCAGTATGGCCACTATTGGCCGGGCACGGGCAGTAGCCGACATCAGGGGACTAAAACTGAGCGGTTTTATTGCATGGGCCATGTGGTCAGTGGTACATATTTTATTTCTGATTGGCTTCCGCAATCGACTTCACGTTTTTGTGGAGTGGATGTGGCACTACTTTACTTACAAGCGTGGGGTGAGGCTCATCACCGAGCGACCCTATGACTGAGCTGGTCAGGGATGGTTGGACAGCGTTTTAAGATTATACGTTTGGTTTCATGCTGCGGAAACAAACCGTTTTATCGGAGGCACTTTTCCAATTTCAGAATGAGACGCCGTGTATTGATACTTGTATACCCTAACCTGTGGCAAGAAAAATATAATTCTGCTCGTTCCCAACAATTGAAAAAACAATTGGCCATATAAATGGAGTGGACAAAGAACAAAAGTTTTTTTGATAGTAGTTGCAAGCTTATTATCAAAATAATAAACGAACTCCAACACAACGGCTCACTATTTTTGAGTAATTGTCCCACTTGACAATGAATCAAGCACCTAAACTCTGCTACCACCACTGAGCAAGTACAAAACCGCCATCCGAACGGCTAGTCCGTTGGTTACCTGATTCAGGATGATGGCCCTGTCGCTATCGGCGACGTCGCTTTCAAGTTCGACTCCTCTGTTCACCGGACCGGGGTGCATCACTATAAAATCGGGGTATTTTTCGAGATGGGTGCGCTTGATTCCGAAACGTTCGTGGTACTCGCGAAGGCTCGGGAACAACCCCTGCTCCTGTCGTTCGAGCTGAATTCGCAGTGACATGGCCACATCACACCAGGCAAGGGCTTCTTCAAGATTGTACGTTACGCGCACATTCATGTCTTCGATAAAAACCGGCATAAAGGTTTTGGGTCCGCATAAAACCACCTCAGCACCGAGTTTCGTTAATCCGATAATGTTTGATCGAACTACCCTGCTGTGTAAAATATCGCCGATAATCGCGACTTTGAGACCTTTTATACGACCAAATTTTTGCCTCATCGAATACATGTCGAGGAGTGCCTGAGTAGGATGTTCGTGCGCTCCGTCTCCAGCGTTGATGATATTGGCGTCGATAACACGAGCCAGAAAGTGGGCTGCTCCCGGACTTTCATGCCGCACCACAACCATATCGATTTTCATAGATTCGATATTTTGGATGGTGTCTTTGAGCGATTCACCTTTTTTGGTGCTGGACGATGAGGCCGAGAAATTGACTACATCAGCGCCCATTCGCTTCTGGGCAAGTTCGAACGAAATTCGCGTGCGGGTGGAATTTTCGTAGAACAGGTTGACGATGGTTTTATCGCGCAACGTCGGGATTTTTGGAACCGGGCGATCCAGGATTTCGCGGAACATATCGGTTTGGTCGAGAATATGCCGGATGTCGTCGGCGGTGTAATCGGCGAGTCCGAGCAGGTGGCGGTGCGAAAATATGTACGACGAATCAGTCAAAATAGTATGCTATGGTTGGTTAGTCGTTGTTTCGGTCTGGAAATTGAAAGTGGCGAATCATTTCGAGAGATTCGAGCATAAAAACTTGGCAGTGAATGGCAAAATCAAGGGAATCGGATGTCCTTACAGGTCCGACAAACCCACCGTATTTTTGAGCAAATAATTTACTCATAAAGCCATCATCATTCATCATTATCAGGTTCATTTATCACATAAACGGCATCTTCGCCGTCGAGGTCTTTCAGCATAACTCGAACCTCTTCGTTTTTATGCGTCGGAACGGTTGCGCCCACATAATCGGCCACGATAGGCAGTTCACGGTGACCGCGATCGATCATGCAGCAGAACTTAATACTCCGGGGCCGACCGAAACTCATAAGTGCTTCCATGGCAGCGCGAACGGTACGTCCGGTATAGAGAACATCATCCACCAGAATAACGTCTTTTTGATCGAGGTCGAAAGGAATTTCGGTAACCTTCACCTCGGGCATCTTCATTTTGGTTCGGAAATCGTCGCGATAGAAGGTGACGTCGAGCACTCCCATGGGAATATCCAGCGACAGGGAGTCGGACAGCTGTTTTTTAATTCGGTGGGCGATATAGACGCCGCGGGTTTGCATGCCAATAATCGCAAGCTGATCGGTAGTGTCGTGGGGTTCGATAAACTGATGAGCAAACCGTCGAAAAGTGCGGTTCATATCGTCGGCCGAAAGAAGCAGGGCTTTTTTCACAAATTCGGGATTATGCCATTGCGGATTCAAATCCTGATTAAAATACGGTTTTAAATTTTAATGTTTAATTCTCAATTTTGAATTGTGAATATTGATTTCAGAATGTGCTTAACATAGCACACGAATCGCATAGAGCACACCAGTCTACTCAGTCCATACGAATCACACGGTTCACTCAGTCCATACAGTTTGCAACTGCTTCAAAATCTCTCGAACCAAACAAACCTCTCAAACACCAATAAAACGCTATGAATACTCCTCTAGAATTCACCTATCGCAGCGAATCTGAAACTGCAGAACGTGCCCGTGATTTTGCCCAAATTATGAAGCAGCGCCGAAGTGTGAGGGAGTTTTCGAGCGACCCCGTGCCCGACGACATAATTCGAGATTTTATTCGGGCCGCGGCATCCGCCCCATCGGGCGCCAACAAACAACCCTGGTTTTTCGCCGTTGTTAAAGATCCTTCAATCAAAGCCCGCATCCGCGAAGCGGCTGAAGAGCAGGAAAGGCTGAACTACGAGTCGCGCTACTCCGACGAGATGCTACGTGATATTGCCAACCTACCGGTGAATCCGAGCAAGCCTTATCTGGAGGAGGCCCCGGTTTTGATTGTGGTTTTCAAGCAAAGTTACCGGGTCGACGAAGAGGGTTTCCGCCGGAAAAACTACTATGTGAATGAAAGCATCGGTATTGCCGCAGGAATTTTGGTAGCTGCCATCCACCAGGCCGGACTCGCAACACTCACGCATACCCCCTCGCCCATGCGTTTCTTGAACGAAATTCTGCAACGACCTCACTACGAATCTGCAATTCTTTTGATGCCAGTCGGATACCCTAAAAACGGCGTTAACGTGCCCGATATAACACGAAAATCATTCGACGAAATTTGCCGGGAGTATCGCTAATCTAGTTAACCCGGGAACACATTTTCCTTACTTAAGTACATAGTTTTACTAATGAGCCATCGTGCGGCACTTTATTCCCGCAACTTACCGACTCTATAACAGATTGGCGCTCATCAGATTCCCAAAAACGAATTTGCATTGTACATACTATGAAAGAATTGCTACCACGTAAATTAGTCCGTCGGCAAAACCCTGTAAACCCACGTCAAAAACACACTCCCCGTGTCGCCGAAGCCCGCCGAGAACACCAGAATTATGGCATTCTTGCAGCCGTTTTTGTTTTCGGATGGGTACTTCTTTTGAGTCACGTGGCAACCGCTCAGGACAACAACTCCATTTTCAATTTCACCGGTGGATTCGGACTTCATTACGACGGATATCAATACTCACAGGAGAACTTCCCTACCTTTCGACCACGTCACCCGGCAAATCTCGGGCGATTCACAGCAGACGCCACTCTTTCGGCCGGACAACACTTTCGAATGCCGTTTGCCATCAGTATTTCAACGCGGCAAAATAGCTACAACCTGCCCTCCCTTCCCGATGAACGCCTTATCGACTACATCCAGAACCCCCGGAATAATATAAGTTTTAATCCGTCGTATCGCTGGGCTACAGCCTTTCTGGGCACACAAACGGCCAGTTATTCAGAGCTTACATCCGGAGATATTCCGATGTTTGGTGTCGGATTAGAGCTCGACCCCGGCAAATTTCTATTCTCGGTCAACTATGGAAAATCGCAAACGGGCGTCGAATACGATCCCTTTAACAACATCGCGGGCGCGTACGAACAGCGTATTTTCGCAAGTCGAATCGGATACGGGAACCTGGATGGAACACGGTTCACGCTCAATCTGGTGAAGTCATCGGATGACCCGAACTCGGTGCAAACAGCGCCTCCGGCCATCAGACCTGCAGAAGTGCTTACACTTTCGCCAATGATTCAGGTTCGCATGTCGCCCACCGTTCTGCTCGCAACCGAAGTCGCTGGATCGGTCAACACATCAGACCTTAACGGACCCGATCTGCCTTTTGAGGAGAAAGCTCTCGACGTGTTGAAACGTTTTATCGACATCAATGCCTCCAGCAACGCCGATTTTTCGAATGTAACCAGCCTGGAATGGCGCCGCGACCAGTTCGGAATTGCCGGAGAAGTTCGCTATGTAGGTCCGGGTTTTCAGCCCGCCGGCTACCGAACCTTCGAAAGAGACATTATCGATTACACCATCCGTTCAGATGCTCGCATGCTCAGCAACCGTCTTATGGTTAACGGAACGTTCGGAATCCGCACAAATAACCTGCAAAGTACCACGCTCGACAAAACAAACCGAACCATCGTCAATCTCAACGTTTTCACCCAGGCCACCGAGCAATTATCGGTAAACACATCCTACGCCAACTTCGGATTTCGCAATAACGTGAGCCTCGACACCCTCCGCGTAGAAATGATTAACAACACATTTTCGGTAACGCCCACATATCAATTCAAAACCGAAAATCACACGCACGTCGTGTCCCTCACCGGAAGCTACAACCAGTTCGACGATTTTAATATTTTCACAGGAGGATTCCAAAGCACCCTATCGTACAGTCTTAACACCATGTACCAGGTTGTTTTCAATGCCATTCCGCTAAACGCCGGGTTTCAGGCCATGATTCTCGAAAACACCACCCCAGTTACCGACATCCGCATCATAAATACCGGTATTAATGTCAGGTACCGGATGTTCGACAAAAAATTCACTCCCGCGCTGCTCGTCGGACATACATACGTTCTGAGGGATACTTTTACAGCCGATAACCGCTGGAGAATCAATCTAAAAGCCGATTACAAACTCTACGACGGAATCGATCTCCGTGCATCATACAACTTCTCGAATTACCGGTACGGATCGTCCCGCCCCGGAGCCCTCACTTTTGAAAATCGATTCCAACTGGCACTCATCAGTAGATTCTAAAAATCCCCATCCCGCTATTTCCATCAATCAGGTCCCATTATGAAACGTTTATCTATCTTTATTTTTATCATACTCACACTGCCACTGTACTTGGGTGCGCAGCAAATTTCGGTAAATCTCAACGTAGATTCGAATCCAAATCCGAGAATATCCGACTGGATCAACCGGGCCGAACTAGCCATGTTCACGGTCACGAACACCGACCCGCGCCAAGAAGGATTGCCGTACCGAATTGGTATTCGGATGGAGCAAAACGGAAACACCGTGGTAAGCACTCGTCTTCAGGACATGCCCATATTGGAGCTCGAAATCGGTTCACAGGTGTATTTGGCAGATGAATTGATTCAGTACAGTGCGCTTCAGTTTACCGGCAACTTTGAGCAGAAACTCATCCAAACCGGACTCCTGCCCGCTGGAATCTACAGTTTTTGTGCTTCCGATTATGATTTGAGTGGACGCGCCATTTCCATGCCAGAGGAGGGCTGCCGGCCCATGCGGATTACGAGTTATCAAGCTCCTGAGGTGATGTATCCGACTGGTGATGTTCCCATAATGGCCCAGGCTCTGCCCGGACTTCAACTCAGCTGGAGTCCGATGAGTCCAACTCCTCCACCGGGCGATGGCGTTAAATACATCGTCGTCGTTTCTGAAATCGAAATCCCTCAGTCTGCAAGTCAGGCCTTTTTCGTGAACTACCCGATAATCGAGGAAGAGGTGATTGGCTCAACACAACTACTTTGGCCAGTTGATATCGATCCCCCCACTCAAACCACCCACTACGTTTGGGGAGTGAAAGCCGTTTCCATGGACGATGATCCCTGGATTGCTGATAACAACGGTTTCTCAAATTTGGGCACATTTTCGATAAATGTACCTCAGGACCCAATCGCTGAGGAAGAGGAGGAGGAACCGGAGGTTACGCCCGGTGATATTGCCGTCGACGATATCATATTTGCCGGCGAAAATGGCGAATTCGAAGTTCTCGTTACCAGCGCAACTGCGAACGGTCCGACGGCTTGGGATGGCGAAGGAACGGTTTTCGTTAACTGGCTCATGGCCCGAGTTGACGTAGCGTTCGACAGCATCACGGTTGATGAAAATCAAAATCTGGTTAACGGAGATATTATTGCGAAAATCCACGATACAGCGCCGGTTTATCCGGTTGATTGGGCGTTGGAAGCCGCTGCAAACCTCCCATTCACTAACAATGTAGCCAACAATATTGTAGACTGGGTAGAAAACACAAGTGGTCAGACCATACCCTATGAAAACCTCAACGAATTCACCCAGCCCGTAAAAATGCCTCTGGGCGTGCTTTTCCCCGACGGAAACGAGCTGGCCATGACCGAAATGGTTTTTCGGCCCGACAAATCTGAATTCAATATGATTGCTGCCAAAACGGTGCCTCCGAGTTTTGGAACCACCCGCCTGGGCTTTCGTGCCAAAGAAATCCGTTTCCATCCGAACACTATCGAAATGCCGCCCGGCAGAATTGAGTTAGTCGAGGATATAACAATGGGCAACGTAAACAATCAGATTCAGTTCGTATTCAAAGCCCCCGAAGGAAACAACCTCGGAACGTTCATTGAATGGGATGAGGACGGTTTTTCAGAATTCGGATTGCAGTTGGATGCATTGTTTACCCGCGACTGGATGATTCCATCGCCCGACAACGATCCGAATAAAAAAGTCACCGCGAGTCTGACAGCAAACGCCTCTGCCTGGGACGACATCATATTTGGGGGCACGCTCGAACGCGCCGAAATCGTCAACAGCGCCGGAATGACAATTCTCGCCGACAGCATATACTACGATTTTTCCGACACTAAGAATCCGCCGGCAATTACCTTTCCTGAAAACTATGAGGGTGAAACTAGCGACCTTTTCCGCGGATTCTACATGAAAGCCTTTGAAATTGAGTTACCCGACACCTGGGAAACCCACTCCGGCGGACAAATCAAAATTGGCATCCACGATATGATTATCGACGACATGGGCATAACCATGAAAGCCCGTGCCGAAAACATTCTGGAATTTCCGAACGCCAATGTAGCAGATCTCGTGGCCAGCATCGATACCGTTCACGTCGAGCTCATAGCCAATTCCCTGGTTGAGGCAGGCATAAATGGACGCATCGGACTGCCATTTAGCAAAAAAGACTCCATCCAGCACCCACTGCAATACGTAGCCCTGTTGAGTCTGCCAAACACACCAGGTGAACCGGACAATTTTCAGCTCACCATCACTCCAACAGGTCCGGTTGAGGCACATTTACTAAAAGGCGAGTTCGATCTGGCAGAAACCTCGAATATCGTGGCGTATGTAAGTGAACATCAGCGAACATTCGACCTCAACCTGGATGGCACCTTTCGGTGGACCAACGTAACGCTGGGTCCGGTAAATAACGTCAACCTCGGACTCGATTTCGAGGGACTGGGGCTGAGCTACGACTCGGCCGACCAAAACGGGCTCGGATTTAACATCGGTAGCTGGGCGTTTGCCAGTGAACAGAAATTCCTGGCCAATTTCCCGGTAACCATCGACAATATTGGCTACACCATGCTGGCACCTCAGCAAAGTCAGTTACTACGCGGACGAATAAACTTCGATGTAATATTCAACCTTTCGGAAGATATCGGAGGGATGAGTGGACTTGGTGTTGAAATGGCCATTGAAGACGGAACAGCCGGACAAAAATTCTTCCCGAAATACCTCAGTACAACCATCGACTCCATCAACGTGCATGCGAATCTGGCTGCAGTTGAAATTCAAGGCGGAATTGGGTTCCGAAACGATCATCCGGTGTTTGGCAATGGCTTCATCGGAACACTAAGTGCGAACTTCAAACCGGTTGGTGTACAAGTAAGCGCCCTGGCCGAATTTGGCAACACAAACTATCAGAATGGCAACAGCTTGTACCGATACTGGCGCGTAGAAGCCGACGCCATTCTCCCTCCTCCCGGAGTTCCGTTTCTGCCCGGTGTTGCGTTCCGCGGATTTGGCGGAGGGGCGTTCTACAACATGAATCCTATCGTCGACGGCAACGCGTTCACCTTTGAGCCGCAAAAATCCTCATTAGGTTTCCGGGCCAGTGCCGTAATCGCCACTACGCCAAAAGAAGACTCCTTCAATGGAGATGTGGGTCTGCTCGGACAATTCTCGACCTCGGGAGGACTAACCTACCTCGCCTTCACAGGTGATTTCTGGATCGGGGCCGAAATGACCGCCTCGGCGCGGGCAGATGCCATTGCCAGTGGAGACCTCATTGCCCAGTACAACTTCCCCGACAGGCATTTCAATTTTGCCACGAACATCAATATTAATGCACCGCCGGTCACCACGCCGAGTCCGATAAACATGGTGCTCGACATCAACGGAAAAACCAACAAATGGTATTTCAAGCTGGGTGAACCTCAGAACCTAAACACCGTTCGCGTATTTGGAATCAACACGTACGAATATCTGATGTTCGGAAACGACATCCCCTTCCCGTCGGGATTCACCTCCGGATTCGCTAATGCATATCAGGCAGCGGTAGGACATGCGCCCGGCAACGTCGGCAACGGCGGAGTTGGAAGCGAAACCAACACCGGATCAGGGTTTGCCCTCGGCATTGGATTCCGTTTTGAGCACGACGATTTGAAGAATCTAACCGGAAACTACTACCTGGCCTATCAATTGGGCGCCGGGGCGGAGTTGCACCTCGCCTTCTTGGACTACGCAGGAGGTTGCGCCAGTTACAATCCAGTCGGAATTAACGGCTGGAGAGCCAATGGCGGACTTGGGTTCTACGGTCATGCAGGGGCTCAGGTAAGACGAATTGGCGGTGTTTTGGCCGACAAAACCTGGAACATCGCATCGTTGGCAGCGGGTGCATGGGTTTATGGTGAATTCCCGAATCCATACTACGCAAGTGGTGCAGTATCGGGTCGTGCCACTGTATTCAAAGTTATCGATGTCAACTTCCACAAATCATTTCAGGTCGGAAGCCAGTGTAGCAACGTTCCAACAGGTGGAGGAGCTCCGGTTGTTCAAGGCGATGTAGCTGCAGACCAAATGGATAAACTCATCCAATATGTGAATCCGACGGCATCATTCAACTTTCCTGAGGACGAACCACTAGCTGTCAAGTTCGGACTTACTCCCGATGAAGTATTTGACGTATCCGAACAACAAGGCGACGGCACGATCCAGAACCGGACCTTTAAGATGGAATACACCCGATCACTGCAGATTCAGGCTGAGGGTGGAGGTAACAACTGGTCGAATGTAATGACGAACACCAATCAAAACGCACTAGGTGAATACTTATTCACCACCATATCGTCGTCTATTTCGATAGATCCGGGCTTGACGATGGCTGGAGGTCCTCCTGTAACGGGTGGTTCAACTGGTGGGACCGGAACAAGCGGCACTACAGGCGGAGCCGCAACAGGACCTGCATCCCTAGCAAACGGAGGTGGGATTAACACGGTGGGTCAGACGGTATATGGTGCGAATTCGCTTGTATTTATGCAAATGAGCGGACTTGAACCACCTGCCACAACGAATAATACCTCAGGCGGAAGTGGCCCCATGGGGCAAGATGTGGTGGGAAGTCCGGCTGGATTCGGATTTCAGGTGCCCTATCCGGTAGATCCGCCCGAACCAAGTTACGGCGACCTACCACCGCAGCCAACACCACCAACCAACAACCTGGAGTCTGATCGCAACTACCGATTTACGGTCACAGCGACACTCAAGGAATATGTAAATGGAAACTGGGTAACGGCACAAACCAACGCCGGAAATCCTGTCACGGAAACTGTTACCAAGAATTTCCGCACAGGTCCTATGCAGCTGGTACAAAGCAACCAAAATATTCTAAGAAATTGAGGCGCAACGTGGAACATTTAAAAATGAAATCAATTTCAAACAGTATAGCAATCTTCAAGAACACAGGTAAGATCATGTATTCGAAATACAATACAGCGCTCGTTTGCACAACTATGTTGCTTATCGCTCTACTTATGATGCAGACTATTATGCCGGCATCTGCTGTTGCCCAGTCTGCCTCCGACGAATTTACCGTCTCGGTAAAACTTGGCGCCCGATATGTGGCCAACACCGGAGTCGAACTCCGGCTTTTCCCGGAGCGTAAAAACGTTCTGGAAGCCGGGCTCCGCGACGGATTCATCATCGAGCGACGACTCAGTACCGACGCAAATTTCACCGAAATCGCCCGAACAGCGCCCCTATCAGACGAAGAATGGGAAGCACTCATTTTGAGCGAAGCCGAAGAAAACATGGACCGCGCCGACAACCTCGACCTGGCCTACGCGTTCTATCAGAACATATTCGAAGCCCGAGGCGGAACATTCTCTCTCGACGGTGGCATCGCCTCCTTGCGTGAGCAACGCGCCAACGAAGACTTCGAATTCGCTGTTTTCATCCTTACCGCGGTGCGTGATTCGGCCGTGGCCGCTGCCCTCGGACTCGGCTACACCGATACAACCGTTCAAGCCGGACAGGAATACGAATATCAGGTTCGTCCGGCTGGGGAAGTCGCCATTTACACCATCGTAAACGATCCGATCACCATCCGAACAGAATCGGATGAAAACCCTTATGAAAATCCGGTGTTTGTGTACGAAGACGACACCCGACTCTTGTTTCAGTGGTTCGAAACCGAGCATGTTGCCGGATATTTCGTGGAGAGAAAAGGTCCGGGCGACGACGAGTTTGTTCGCTTAAATGACGCGCCGATTTTCAACCTCACTAATAACACAGACGACGCGCCGAACCGCGGTAGTTACAAAGACGAAGATCTCGAAAATTACAGCACGTACACCTATCGGTTTTTGGGTCATACTATGTTCGGCGAGCTGGTTCAATTTGCCGAAGTCGAAGCCATGCCCCGGGACCGAACTCCGCCCTCGCCGCCATCCATCACAAAACCTCAGCATATTTCACCGAATGAAGTGCTGGTTGAGTGGGACATGATCGAGCCCGTGGCACCCGATCTGTTCGGATTCGTAGTAGCGCGCTCACAGATGAACGAAGGTGATTTCGAGATTATCCATCCGGAAATTCTTGCTCCTGAAACCCGGTCGTTCGTCGATACCACCTTCATCGAAGGACTAACCAACTATTACATCGTTCAGGCAATCGACACGGCTTATAATGTAAGTTCGTCGTTTCCAGTAGCTGTTATGCTGATTGATACCATTCCGCCAGCGCCGCCCGTATTCACGCTCGGTACCGTGGATTCGACTGGCGCCGTTACGCTGGTTGTGGAGTTGGGCGAAGAACGCGACCTGATGGGCTACCGACTTTTTCGCTCGAACGACCTCGACCATGAGTTTTCGGTAATTGATGAGGCATTTGTTGAAACAGATGAGTTTCGTGGTGAAATTCAGACCACGTTTAACGACACCATCACCCTGAATTCGCTCACTCCGGAGGTGTACTACAAGATTAAGGCTCTCGATTTTAATTATAATCAGTCGGATTTTTCGGAGGTGATGGCGCTGGCCCGTCCCGATACCATACCGCCAACAACGCCCGTGTTTCGTCGTGCTATTGCCGCGGAAGACAACGTAACCCTGCACTTTATTCAGAGTCAGAGTCGGGATGTTGCAGCTCAGATTATATACAGAAAGAGCAGTATGCAAGAAGAATGGGCAGTTTTGGACACGCTAATGGCAAATCAATCGGTGTATACCGACTCACTAGTTGAACAAAACACATCCTATTACTACTCCATGCGGGCGGTGGATTTCAGCGGGAACTACTCGGAATATGCGTTTCCGGTGCATGCCCGACCTTACGATAGTGGTGTGAGGGCAATGGTGGAAAATTTAACTGTTGAGTTATCCGATGAGACGATGCGACTTTCCTGGGAATATCCGACGAAAGAAGGGGTGTTCTTTGTAATCTACAAACAGGATACCAACGGCAACATCCGCCAGCACCGCCGCACAGATGACTTCTTTTTCGAAGAATCGGTTGGGGAGGAAGGTGAAATCGCGTATGGAGTTCGGGCATTTACGACAGATGGTGGTCAGTCGCCGCTTAGTGAAATGCTGGTTGTTCAGTAGTATAAAGTTTATTTTTGGGGCGTAGCAGGGCACGATTTTGTGTCGGTTGCGCCCTTTTTGTATTCAAAAGAACAACTCAACCCACCGAATATGATATTCTTTCTCGATCGCGATGGCACCATCAATGTAGATTACAATTTTGTTCACAAGAAAGAAGAGTGGACGTTTTGTGATGGCGCCCCGGAGGCGATTCGCTTGCTGAATGAAGCCGGATATCGTGTGGTGGTGGTTACGAATCAGACCGGTATCATTCGCGAACATTTCACGCTGGCCCAGGTTGAGGCGCTTCATCGGTGGGTGGATGAGGAACTTGCCAAACACGGTGCCCGGATTGATGCCTGGTATATCGCGCCTTGGCGGCATAATATGCATGAGGATCGACATCCAGCGCTTTTGCACGACCGGAAGCCTGGAACCGGGATGTTCGAAAGAGCTATGATTCGGTATAATAACGCGAAAGCAGGTGCTTCAGGCCGAAGCGACGCCGTCGCCCAATCAGATAAATATAGCGACGGCACTGTCCAAAAGCCGTCATCAGAGTATAACAGTCCGACCAAACTTGCCCAAAATCCCGTTTCAGAGCATAGGAATACCAATGCCACTCAAGAGGCCACCTCAGACCGAAACCCCTCCCCAAACGAAAAGCCCCTAACGAAAATCCCCAATAACACTGTTAGCGTATACGAAACGGTTCGCATAAACTCGCGGGGAGAATTCGAGATCACGCAGATCGATTCGTCAGATTACACCCCTCGTTCGCTAGCAGAACGTGAAGAAATCGGACTTCAGATTGGAGACAAATACGCAGAACATTTTGCGAAATGTGCCATGGCTGGCGATAAAATGCGCGATCTTGATCCCGCCATTCGTCTTGGGATGCGCCCGTATCTCATAAAGTCGGTTCATTTCGACACGGTTGATTCCGATTGGATGGAGGCGAATTCAATTCCCGTGTACGACCGGCTTTTAGACGCGGTGAAGCACGAATTGTCGCGGGGGTAAGTAGGAACAGTAGTCTCGGGGCCGAGGTCTATATCCAAAGTAAGCACGAATTATCGTAGGGTTGACGTCTTAATCCCAGAGCCGTTACAGAATGTAGCGTTTGTGCCTGGATTATGAGGCTTTCGCTTTAGGTCCGCCATTTTTCACAAAAAAGTGATACCTTAAGCGGTAATTGAATCTCGGCAGGAAACTTTGCAATTTGCACGCTATTTTCTGTCTGCCAACACGAATTTTACCAAAAATCATTAAGTCACACGTTTTATGAATATTCACGAGTATCAGGCCAAAGATCTACTTAAGCAATACGGCGTAGCTGTACCCGATGGTATCGCTGTTTTTTCTGTTGATGAGGCCGTTGAAGCTGCCAAAAAACTGGAAGCCAATGGCGCTACACTTTTTGTTGTCAAAGCTCAGATCCATGCTGGCGGACGAGGAAAAGGTCGCACCAAGAAAAGCAACGCCAAGGGTGTTATCCTTGCGAAATCTATCGACGAAGTTAAAGCAGCTGCAGAATCGCTTCTGAATGATGTTCTGGTTACCATCCAAACCGGCGAAGAAGGCAAACTCGTTCAGCGTGTTTATGTTACCGATGGTGTGGATATCGACAAAGAATTCTATCTGGGTATTACGCTCGACCGTGCAACATCCAAGAATGTAATCATGGTTTCTACTGAGGGTGGCGTTGAAATTGAAACGGTTGCCGAAGAAACTCCCGAGAAAATTGTTAAGGAATGGGTAATTCCTGGTCAGCCAGTTCACCCGAACCAGGCTCGCCGACTCGCATTCGCACTCGGACTCGAAGGCGACGCGTTCAAAAAAGCCGTTAAATTGATTATCGCTCTTTACAACGCTTTTGATGCAACTGATGCGAGTATTTTCGAAATCAATCCGCTAGTTCTCACACCGGATAACGACATTATTGCACTGGATGCAAAAATCAACTTCGACGAAAATGCATTGTACCGCCATCCGGAAATCAGCAAATTGCGCGATGAAAGCGAAGAAAATGAGCTCGAACTCGAAGCCGGGAAATACCACCTCAATTATATCAAACTGGACG
>JAIUMT010000040.1 GCA_022565415.1 Balneolales bacterium
GCTGCAAGACTATGAATTCTATATCCCGGAAATCGACGAATCGTCATTAATCCGCCAAAATTTTAGTCTTGACGAACTTGTAAATAGTGCCATGGAGAATCGGCGCGATCTAAGAAGTACCGAAATTAAAATTACCAATGCGAGTCAGAATCTACGCATTGCTCGTGGAGCTTACTTGCCAACTTTATCAGTAAGCGCTTCGCTTTCAAGCGGATACTCCGACCAGTTTCGTGAAGCTACACTTGATAACCAGGGTAACATAACACGCCAAACCGTTGACTTTTTCGATCAATTTAGCGACCGAAACCGTAGTCGACAAGTGGGTTTTAACTTGCAAATTCCAATTTTCAACCGATTTGCCACATCCAGACAGGTACAGATTGGACAAATTCAGTACAAAAATGCTGTAATTGAGTTAGAAGCAAAACGGTTAGAAATCTATCAGGAAGTACGCCAGGCTTACAACGACTACATAGCTGCATCCCAACAGCTTAATACTACAGAACGCTCCCTCATAGCAGCTACCAAAGCTTTCGAAACAGAGCAAGAACGCTATCGGGTTGGTGCCAGCACACTTATCGAGCTTACTCGGGCTGAGGCTGAGTTTGTCAGCGCCTCGTCAAACCGTGTTCAATCTGTTTACCGATTCGTATTTCAGGAAAAATTACTAGAATACTATCTCGGACGCATCTCTACCGAGCTTTAATACGTAAACATTATTATCGAATCCTGGCCTGGCAATGGTCAGGATTGCTTTTTCGGGACGTTTTTCGTCTCAACGCCATTGTTGCATCTTAAACACGCCTTTCAAAATCGGATAAATCATGAGTAATCAAGTAGTAATCGAAAGTCTGGATATCGCGAAAGCCTACAAAATGGGATCCCAAACGGTCCACGCCTTGCGCGGAGTTTCATTTGAAATCAGCCGAAATGAATATGTGGCACTGATGGGGCCTTCAGGATCGGGAAAATCTACCATGATGAATATTATCGGATGTTTAGATACTCCAACAAGCGGTGATTATATCCTTAACGGTCACGATGTTAAGTCACTCAGTGATAATGAATTGGCTGAGGTTCGTAACCGTGAAATCGGTTTTGTTTTCCAAACGTTTAATTTGCTTCCACGCTCATCAGCACTCGCTAACGTGGAGCTTCCATTGGTTTACTCCGGAATGCGATCGGCTGAACGCAAAGAACGTGCTGAAGCTGTACTCGAGAAAGTGGGGTTGTCAGACCGCATGGATCACAAACCAAATGAACTTTCGGGTGGACAAAGACAACGCGTAGCTATTGCCCGCGCGTTGGTTAATAATCCGTCGATTTTGCTCGCAGATGAGCCAACAGGTAACCTGGATTCCAAAACGGGCTACGAAATTATGGAGCTTTTCGAAGATCTTTACAGCCAGGGTAACACCATCGTTCTGGTTACGCACGAAGAGGATATTGCCGAACATGCGCGACGTGTGATCAGACTTCGTGACGGACTACTCGAAAGCGACAAAATTGTCAAGAACCCAAAGCTTGAAGCCAGTCTGGCTTAAAAATCTCTGATTAATCGTTCATTATGTGTAGATTGAGGTATGTTTGGCAGTAAAAAACTGCAAATAACATCGGTTTTGAATGTGCATCAATGAAGTGCTTTGTTAACCTAGAAAACCCTCAACTTACCATGCGATAATCGTGCTTGAAACTCATTCAGACAACGGAATACTTCATCTGGCGATAAACCGCCCGGATAAGAGAAATGCTCTTAATCGTCAGTTAGTCGAAGAGCTCACAGCCCAATTCACAGCCATTCGGGAAAATAAAGACATCCGCGCCATCGTTTTAACAGGGAACGGAGATGCTTTTTCAGCCGGAGCCGATCTTGCAGCGCTCAAACAACTCCAAACCAGCACGCATCAAGAAAACCTAGAAGATTCGCAAGTCCTGGCCAGACTTTTCCACGAAATGTACCAATGCGATGTGCCCATTATCGGTGCTATTAACGGTCATGCTATAGCAGGCGGGTGTGGACTCGTAACTATGTGCGACATTTCCATCGCGGTCGATACCGCAAAACTTGGCTACACTGAAACCAGAATCGGCTTCGTGCCGGCCATTGTAACCCGGTTTTTACAGGCTAAAATCTCAGAAACGCACGTTCGGCGGCTGTTGCTCTCTGGTATTTTGATTTCAGCACGGGAAGCCTGCGAAATCGGACTCATAACCGAAGTTACCACCCACCTAGATTTTCAGCACCGCATCGACTACTGGACCCAAGTCTTTACATCAGAAGTTAGTCCCCAAGCGGTTGCTGCAACGAAAAAGCTACTCCGCGAGGTGGCTACGATGAGCATTCCCGAATCCATCACCCATGCAACGCAAATAAATGCCGCTGCTCGTAGCACAAACGACTGCAAAAAAGGAATCTCCTCTTTTCTCAACAAAGAAAAACTAAAGTGGGACTAATGCGGAACACAGAACACTCTTTCTGATGTTCTCTATGCATGAATAAAACAAACTTCACAAACTCCGAGGCCATTGTAATTGGATCGGGAATGGGTGGACTCACCACCGCAGCATTACTAGCCAAGGATGGAATTCGGGTAACGGTACTCGAAGCGGCACATGTTCCGGGCGGATGCAGCTCCTCCTTTAGTCGCAAAGGCTATGTTTTTGAGTCTGGCGCCACCACCTTAATCGGATTCGATCAACATCAGCCCCTAAAACGATTGGAAGAACTGCTCGGAATTTCTATTCCGAAAGTGGAGTTAAATCCGGGAATGACGGTTCACATCGATGGAAAATCGTGCATCAGGTATAAAGATCGCGAAAAGTGGATCATCGAAGCCGGAAGGGTGTTTGGAAATCCAGAAGGTCAGCGCGAATTTTGGGAAACATGCTTCAAAGCAGCCGACACGGTTTGGAAGGTCTCCGAGCGGAACACCACATTTCCGCCTCAAAAGCTGTCGCACTGGGTGAAATTGGCTCTGCAAAATAATCCCATGGATGCACTCGCTCTGAGGCATGCATTTGTTTCGGTGGGCAACATGATGCAACGATGTAACGTCGACACCGTGTCATTTCGGAGATTCATCGATGAACAACTGATGATTACGGCTCAGTCCACCTCCGAAGATGTTCCGTTTTTGTTCGGAGCGGCTGGAATTACGTACACCAATTACTCGAATTATTATGTTGAGGGGGGCTTGATCGAAATGGTTCGGGAGCTTCAGCGTTTCATAGAATTAAATGGTGGACAACTACTTACGAAACGTCGGGTTTCGTCGATATCCCAGAAAAGTGATGGCGGTTACACAGTTGAAACGGAGTCTGGTCATACGTTTACGGCTCCGCTTGTTTATTCAAACCTGCCCGTCTGGAATATGAAGAATCTTGCACAGGGACCTATAAAAGAGTATTTCGAGAAACAATCGGGGAAGTATAGCAAAGCCTGGGGCGCTTTTACGATGGGTGTTGTTACGACAGATACATACGATGACGACCTTACTCTGCATCATCAAATTCATCTCGACGACCCCATGCCTTTCACTGGAGCGAAGTCGATTTTTGTATCTATTTCGAAACGGGGTGACATCAAACGAGCTCCCGAGGGAATCCGGGCAATTAATGTGAGTTGTCATACGGAAACTGCTCCGTGGTTTGAGCTAAATGGCGACTACGATTCGATTAAAAAAGCGGTTGAATCGTTCATTTTGGAGACACTGAGGGCGAAACTGCCAGGTTTTAAGGAAGCCGAGCTAATGCTGTCGTTCGGAAGCACCCCGATTACCTGGCAAAACTGGGTTCACAGAGAGCAAGGTCGAGTAGGAGGCATACCTCAAAGTATGCAGCGTTCGTTATTGGATTGGAGTCCGGCCATTACACCATTCGAAGGGCTCTTCATGTGCGGCGACACCGTGTACCCCGGACAAGGAATTCCCGGCGTCACTTTAAGCGGAATCAACGTATATTATAAGTCTGAAATGCAACGCCGTAAACTTATTAACTCTTAATCAGAATTTATTTTGTTAGGACAATCTAGCGGACTCGGGGCACCATCCGTATTTCCACCCGGAGTCAAACACCTTCTCATTGTAAACATACTATTTTTCATTGCTCAGGGTACCCCAGTAATCGGGATGTATTTGGAGGGTTTGTTCGTTTTGTACCCGCCAATGTTCGGAATCGGATTTATTCCACTCGAACCGGGAGTTTTTTATCCGTGGCAATTGATAACGTACATGTTTTTGCACGGGAATTTCAGTCACATCCTGTTTAACCTTTTTGCACTATGGATTTTTGGTCAACAAATTGAAGCCATGTGGGGTACGAAACGATTTGTGACGTATTACTTCCTTTGCGGAATCGGCGCCGGTATTTTGCACATGATTGTTGCTCCAAATCCAGTTATTGGTGCATCTGGAGGGGTATTCGGAATACTTTTGGCGTTCGGAATGTTGTTCCCAAATCGTGAAATCTTCCTGCTTTTTCCTCCAATTCCGATCAAAGCCAAGTATTTGGTCATCGGTTACGGTGCATTTGAGCTGTTCAACGGGGTATTCTCAACCATGAGTGGCGTTGCTCACTTTGCTCACCTCGGTGGTATGTTGGTCGGGTTCATCCTGATTCGCTACTGGAAAATGCGTACAAATTTAGACTAGTTGGTTTTGATGCAGCAAGAATCCTTTTTTGATTCCGCCAAGCGCGGATTTATGAGTCTGCCCAAGGGACTTCGATGGGTCATTTTCATAAATGTGGTCGTGTTTTTGTTCATGTCTTTCATGGATCTTTTCGGGCTGTCGATTATAAATGCCGGAATTATCCGTTGGTTGGCATTATCTCCATCGGCCATCGAAAATGTGTATCAGCCCTGGCGACTGGCAACCTATATATTTGTGCAGGGAAGCGGATTTCATATTCTGTTTAACATGCTGTGGTTGGGGTGGATGGGGCGCCCGGTAGAAGACACCCTCGGAACCCGGAATTTCCTGGTGCTTTTTTTCGGATCGGGAATAGGCGGAGGTTTACTTCATATTGTATTGGCAGGCTTTTTTGGAGCTGCCCCCACAATTGGCGCATCCGGAGCAGTTTTCGGAATGATGGTCGTTTTTGCCATGCTTTTCCCGTATCAGCAAATCATGTTACTGTTTTTGCCTCCGATTCAGGCAAGATATTTAGTAGCCGGACTCATTTTTCTGGATGTTTTGTTTCTTAACTCGGGCGACAATATTGCCAGAGTTGTGCATTTGGGTGGCGCTTTGTGGGGCTACCTGCTGATGAAAGGGTACAATCAGGGGTACAACTACGATCGTTGGGTGGGTGCCATCTCGTCTCGATATTCGGGAATATTTTCATCAGGGGCCGATTCTGGAACAAAATCCCGTCCGAAGAATCCAAAAATGAGAGCCGTCAGCGACGCCGACATCCTGGAAGAAACGGAAGTTGAAAATCAGAGTCAGATGGACAAAATTCTCGACAAAATATCCAAAGACGGATACGCGAGTTTGAGCGCAGAAGAAAAACGCATCCTGTTCGAACTCAGCAAGAAAAAGTGATGTTCATGTCTATACAACTTCTTAGATAACAAATTTAAAAGACTCTATGAGTACAATGACGCGCAGGCAATCAATTCAGGTCAATGTAGGCGGTGTAACCGTAGGCGGAGGCGCACCTGTAGTGGTTCAGTCGATGACAAACACCGACACGGCCGATATCGAAGATACCGCGAAACAGATTATTGAATTGCACGATGCAGGCTCTGAATTGGTTCGGATAACAGTTAATAATAAGGAAGCTGCCAAGGCGGTACCTTATATAATGGACTATCTCGACAAGAAGAATGTGGAAGTGCCTGTTATCGGAGATTTCCACTACAACGGACATGTGCTGTTAACTGAGTTTCCAGATTGTGCCAAAGCGTTGGCGAAGTATCGCATAAATCCGGGAAATACCGGCACTAAAGCCCGCGACAAGAATTTCATTACTATTATAGAGCAAGCTCTGAAATGGGATAAACCGGTGCGAATTGGCGTCAACTGGGGGTCACTCGATCAGCAGCTTTTGGCCGAACGAATGGATGCCAACAATTCTTTATCTGAGCCGAAGTCGAGCAAAGAAGTTATGATCGACACCATGATCGAAAGTGCGGTGCGTTCATCCAAAATGGCAGAAGAAGTCGGCCAGCCGCGCAATAAAATCATCATCAGTTGCAAAATTTCGGGTGTTCAGGATCTTATCACGGTTTACAGACGGGCAGCAACGGCCTTGGATTATCCGCTACACCTCGGACTCACAGAAGCCGGAATGGGCATCAAGGGAGTCGTTGCCAGCAGTGCCGCGCTTGGCGTTCTGCTTCAGGAGGGAATCGGAGACACCATCCGAGTGTCGTTAACTCCCCAACCGGGCGGCGATCGGGCAGAAGAAGTGCGTGTCTCGCAGCAGATTTTGCAATCGTTGGGAATCCGCAGCTTTATTCCGCAAGTGACGGCTTGTCCGGGATGTGGACGAACAAAAAGCACGTATTTTCAGGAGCTGGCTGATGACGTCCAGAATTACATCCGGGATATGATGCCGATTTGGCGTCAGGTTTATCCGGGGGTTGAGGAGATGCAGGTTGCCGTGATGGGCTGTATTGTTAACGGTCCGGGTGAATCCAAGCACGCGAATATCGGAATTTCGTTACCGGGCACATTTGAAGAGCCTAAGGCGCCGGTTTATATCGACGGACAACATGCTGTAACCCTCGCCGGAGACCACATTGGTAAAGAGTTTCAGAAACTGCTCGAAGACTACATTATCAAGAATTACAGTCCCGGCGCTAGTTCGTAATATAAATTATTCGAAGATTTACAAATTCTTGAGATTTGAGCATTGAAATTACCCGGGTGTTGTCACTTTTCTAACACTTCATATACTAGTTTGCTATAAAACTGCTGATTTCTCTTAATTAAATTATTGTTTCGATATTAAATATGTAAGCCATTACGGGAAAAACGACGTAATGGCTTACTTTGTTTATAGCGCATAAATATAGCTCAACTACTCTCATGTAAGCGCTTTTCAAATAGAACCCTCAAATTAGATTTAAGTGAAAAAGTTTTGATGATGTAAGCGCTTTCATTATATTTAGTTAACATTCATTTTAAACGTGATGGTTATGTCAGTGTAATCGGATTACCATTAACGTGAAATCACAGAAGCGACGAATGTAAGAGTCAATTGTAAAAACGAAAGCAGTCTACGTCAGAATGAAATTCGAGTTCAACAATATTGCCTATCTGAAATTATTCGGTAGAAAATCGAGTTTGGGTCTGTTGTTTTCGTTATTTGTGCTACTTTCGTGCTCTGAAACGCAACCTGATAACAAGGGTGTTGTCGCAACAGTGGGTTCTTTTGAAATATCAGACCAGCATTTCACCAATCAGCTCAAACGATTGTATTTGCGAACGGGTCAGGCCGCTAATGTCAACGAAGATTTTCGATTAGGCGTAATCAATGCAAGAATAGAGCGATATTCTATTGTTGAATTCGCACGTGATAAAGGTTGGGCGAACGACGCAGATGGTATTTATAATAAATCGATGATCGAGAGAAAAGTGATGATGGAAGCCTATGAAAAGCATTTCATCCACGACAGGGTGCAGATAACCGACAATCATCTGAGAGAGGTTTTTCGTCGTCATAATACAACCCTTAGAGCTTCACATTTACTGGCTCGGAATCGTGCGGAAGCTGATTCTCTATACAACTTAGTAAATGCAGGAGCCAGTTTCGAAAATTTGGCCAAAAATGTATTTGAGAATCCGAGATTGGCTAACTCAGGTGGTGATGTGGGTTATTTTACCCTCGACGAGATGGATATTGCTTTCGAAGAGGCTGCGTACAGTATGAATATTGGCGAGATTTCTGCTCCGGTCAAAACCTCAACGGGCTTTTCTATAATAAAAGTGACCGATATTGTGGGTAATCCGATGATTACAGAAGCCCAATTTGCCCAGCGCCGAAATTCTGTGGCACAAGTTGCACGCTCCCAGCAAAACGAATTGGCAACGAGGCGCGATATGCAGCAGGTATTGTCGGGCATGACCTGGGATCTAGACCTCGTCGAAACATTATGGCAAATCACGCAAGATCAGTCAGATAACTACAGAACCCGCAGACCTGAACTAGCAGAACTTCCTTTAGAAATCGACGAAACACTGCGAAATCGCGTTATTTCAAGCAAGTCTGGATTTCGATTTACTGTGCAGGACTATCTCTCTGAAGCCTACTTTACGCCACCTCAGCGCCGCGACTCAGCCAACGACTATTATGCATTCGAGGAGCAAATCCGTGGATTGGCCTATCGATCCTACGCCCTCGGACTCATCAACAACTACGCCGGTTTAGACAAAGAATACATTCAAGGCACTATCGACGAAACCTTTTATGGATACCTATTCCAGCGATTTGAGGGTTATATGGACACTCAGGTTGAAATAGAAGATTCTCAAGTTCGACAGGCCTACGATAGTAACATGTCGCTTTTCGAGCAAGAATTAGAATTGGATGTATCTGAGATCGTCTTAACCGACGGTGAGTTAGCCGGTGAGGTCTACGAAGCCTTAAAAAGAGGCGCTCGTTTTGACGACCAACTTCGCAGATTCGGGGCACCCTCAGAATCCAAAGAAAGAGGTGGGAAAATTGGATTTGTACCGATAACACGTTTTGGAACCATGGCGCCACAGTTGCGCAATTTACAGCCCGGTGAAGTAGCCGGACCGTTTCAGGTAGCCAACAACTACTACATTGTACTTAAATGTATGGGTCGTAAAGATCCCAGACCGCTGAGCTTCGAAGAAGCAGAACCACTCGTGCGTGAATATGTTTTCACGAACGAACGACAACGAGTACGCGACTCGCTGGTGTTGGATCTCCGCACCCGCTACAACGCGTCAATAGATATGCAACGACTTAATTCTCTATCCTTTGAACTGTAATGATGCTACGAAATAGTTTTTTATTGCTTACAGTGTTCATGTTCGGTTTCGGATTCGCAGTTAATGCGCAGTCTGGCCGAATTGTCGGTACTATTCTTGAGGCCGGCTCAAATGAACCCTTAACAGGTGCAACCGTTCAGGTTATGGGCACCTCTCAAGGAGCCGCCGCCGATTTAGACGGTAACTTCCGCATCTTGAATGTGCGACCTGGTTCCTACACGCTTGAGTTCCGATTTATCGGATTTCAGGCTCAAATCATCGAAAATGTAATCGTTCGAACGGATTTGAACACCGAAGTGAACGTGACTATGCAAAGTGAAACATTCGTTGGTGAAGAAGTGGTTATTCAGGCTTCTCAGGATGTCGTTATTCGTGACCTCACAAGTTCCGAATCGCGTGTAAGTCGTGATCAAATTGAACGACTTCCGGTGCAGGAAGTCGGCGACATCATTTCGTTACAAGCAGGTGTAACTGTCGGACCCGGTGGCGCGATTCACATTCGTGGCGGACGTGCTTCCGAAGTTGCCTACATCGTTGATGGTGTTCGTGTAACCGATGATTACGACAGAGGATCCGGTTTACGCGTTGAAAATCAGGCTATTGAAGAGCTACAAGTCGTTTCAGGTACGTTCAATGCCGAGTATGGTCAGGCGATGTCGGGTATCGTGAACATCGTAACCCGCGCCGGAACCAACACCTGGAGAGGAAACGTGAACATCTGGGGCGGAGATTACGCCACCGCAGCCAACAATCTGTTCATGGGGGCAGCATCAAACTTCGGGGGTATTAATCCGATGCAACAATACAATATTGAGGGAAGTGTATCCGGACCAATTATCAAAGACAAACTCACGATTTTCGCAAGTGGCCGACGATTTCAGAATACAGGATGGCTTTACGGTCGAAATGCATATTCTCCGCTAGGGCCGTTGCTTTCATCGGTAGATTTGGAAGGAAACCGAACCTGGGAGCCCGGAGTAACACAAATTCCATCAGCCACCATGACCAACAAATTTGGTGAGCGTGTTGATTTCAGCCTGCCTTGGTTTACCGAAATTGAGCGCGTTAATATTGGCTCAGAAGAGTTTATTCGTTACGAAGATTCTGGTAAGCGCGACAGCTCGCTCGTTGCCATGAATCCGTTCGACACCTACAGCGGACAAGTGAATTTACAATACAACTTCAGCCGAATGTTCCGATTCAACCTAATTGGAAACTACAGTAAAGAGTGGGGAAGTGGGTATAATCATCAAAACCGGCTAGTTCCAGAAGGGCGAAGTTCTTACGAACGCGACAATTACTTCTTGAATTTCAGAACTACAATCACGCCGTCTAATGTATCGTATATCACTACGAACCTGGCTATGCGTTACAATGCCGTAGAAAGTTCTGCCTTCGGGACTCCCTACGACACCCGATATTTCAATTACGACCGTCAGTCGAACTATGTAAACTACTCCAATTTACCACCTGACTTTTATTTCGGCGAGACAGGTCGATTTAATCGATTCGGAACCGACAACAACCAGTTCAACCGATCAACAACCAGTTACATTGCCAAAGCCGAGTATTCTCGCCAGTTGGACAACCGACACTTCATGAAAGCCGGGCTGGAATTTCAGGCAGATATTATGACGTTTCAGTCATTCGGTCTGGCCCCGCTCGAAGTGGGTGATAACATCCAACTCCCAGATGACTTGGATCCGGATTTACGTGATCGCTTAGAGTTGGGCGTCCCTGAAGCCAACACCCCTGGTCATGAAAAGTGGACCAGAAAGCCTGTTCTGATGGCGGCTTATGTGCAAGATCGTATCGAATATGAAAGTTTGATTATAAACGTAGGCTTGCGCTTTGACTACTTCCAACCAAATGCATTGGTACCTGAAAACACGCAGAATCCGCAGTTGTTCCAGCGCCCATTTAACCGCGATGAAACATTCTGGACTGAAGCCGATACTAAGTATGCATTAAGTCCGCGGTTTGGATTGGCTTATCCGATTAGCTCACGTGGTGTGATTCACTTCTCGTACGGATATTTCTTCCAGATACCCGATTATAACCGACTTTACAACGGCGACCAGCTTGTGTTACAAAGCACCTCAGGCTTCCAGGGCATTTATGGAAACCCGAATCTAAAGCCAGAGCGAAGTATCAAGTATGAAATCGGGTTACAGCAAGAGTTATTCACCGGATTTGCGCTAGATGTAACGGCATTCTACGAAGATAAACGAGATTATGTATCGTCTGGTCCGCTAAACCTGACTTCGATTCCGTCTGTTCGATACGGAACATGGGTGAACCGGGATTATGCAAACATCCGGGGGCTAACCATAGCGCTGAATCAGCGAGTGTCACGAAACCTAACTTTCGGATTTGACTACACCTACTCGGTTGCTGAAGATTCCAACTCAGATCCTTCGGCCGAATTTTTCGCTGCGATAGCGCGCTCAGATACATCCGGATCGTCTTTGGCTCGATTTTTAACTCCGGCAAACTGGGACAGAACCCATGTATTCAACTCTGCCATGTTTTATGCAGGAAATAACTGGGGTGTGAACCTGCTGCAACGGTTTTCATCTGGACTGCCGTACACGCCATCGACAGAAGTGCCACGGCGGGTAGGGATTTCAGCATCGGGTGATGTGCTAACCAACAGTATCCGCATGCCATATGTATTCTCTTTGGATTTTTCGGCATATCGAAATATTGAGCTAGCTGGCAACAACCTCAGAATTAACCTCAACATTTATAACCTGCTCGACAGACGAAATGTGAATTCGGTATTTGCAGATTCTGGTGTTCCGACCGGTCCGCTACGCCCGCCATCGCAGTTTGATCCTGGTTATTATGAAAATCCAGGCTGGTACAGCGAACCACGACGAGTACAGCTCGGCGTTCAATACTCATTTTAGTAAATCATTTGCGACTACAGTAACGACATGATGAGAAAAACAATCACAACAATTTTCAGTATCCTGGTTCTTGGCGGCTTTTCGGGCTTGTTCAATGCCACGATAGCACAAACTCCGGGCGACGAACGCTCTTCTTTTGAAGATCGCCGGAAATCGATTCTGGATGCCAACAACCTCAGAGCTACATATCATAACTACGGATTCGGCGGACGTACGAGCGATAATAATCAAGATGAGTTGTACTTCGAGTATCCCAAAAACACAAATCGTCGCTACATATACTTTGTATCGATTTTTACGGGAGCTGAGGTTCGAAATCAGAACGAAGGTAGCAGCACAGAAACATTTCCTGTTGTAATCGCTCCGAACTACAGAACGAATCCACAAACGGGCGATAGCTGGGCTCAAAATCCAATTACAGGTTATTTCAACAGCGACTCGGAAGAAGTCGCTCGTAGTGATCGTGGTCCGGGTTCGCCTCTTGGCAACACGTGGCCCGAGTTCTGGCCCGACAAAATGGACGATGAAGGCGATCCGGGATGGCGCGATCAGTGGAATGGTTTCTTTGGAAAAGGCATCTTTAACGCAGATCAGGAGTTCTTCTACCGAACCGGAGACGATTTATATACACGGTACACGAACAACGCGAACACCCGTTTCCAGCCTGATGCAACAGATCCTTCGAGAGGCGGACTAGGTCTCATTATGGACAGTCGGATTTTAGCATGGACTCAAAACCTCATCGCCGACGTTCATTTCAACATTTTTGAAATCCGAAATGATGCTTCTTTCGATTATGATAAAGTTTCGTTCATGCTATGGACTGCAGATTGGGTGGGAACTCCGGCAGACGATCAGCCATTCTTCGATCAAGAGCGATCTACGGCATTCTTTACCGATATTCGTCCGACTCAATCTCCTCCGGAATTTGACGGAACTTCCATTGGTGTAGCTGGAATCCGATTTTTAGAAACGCCCGGAAACGCCCAAGATGGTATCGATAACGACGGTGATTCTGATTGTTACTTACCTATGTCGAACTTGTGTTTCGATGATAGAACAGAATTGTATGCTGATTTGGCCACGCCGTTAACTGCACCTGGTGGCGGATTCGATTTCATTCCTACACAGCAGTATCTCCTGGAGAACATCATACCTTTATTCCAGACATCTACATTTGCAGAAAGAACCATCCGTACAGGCGATCCTATTGTGTTGATCGACGAGGATGGAAACCGAATCCTGACCCGCTACCCTGATACAGATCAGACGGTTATTAGTCAGGGACGTGAGATTTTCTTACCCGCTGGTGGTTTAACTGTGCGAGAAGATACGCTGCAAGGAAGGCATTTGAACTTACTCGACGATAACTTAAACGGCCTAATTGATGAAAATCAGCCAAACCATTTAACATTAAGTCGATTAACACGAAGTGGTACAATTCAAACGCGTGCGGTGCGCTACATCAACTATCTGTACGAAGGATACTACACAAATATCGGCTCATTTGCCGATCGTGACACCATTCAGCGCGGACTCATAGTACCAAATTCGATGATTCGTGAGCGAATGCAGAACGATTCGGATTTCGCGAACCTTGTGAATGACTATCGCGAAATGTTGGAAAATCTGTACGCAAATCGTCCGGATGCACCATCGTTTGACGACTACTTTCAGAATTTCCATACCAGCGCGCCGATGATTGACGAGTCGCGTGAGGATTTCTTCGATAACAATGCGAACTGGTTGGCTAGCGCAGACGATGTTGGAATCGATGGGTTGGAAGGAACTGGATCGAGTGGTGAGGGAGATGGTTTCCCAAGCTCGGGAGCGTTTACCGCATTCCCCGGAGAAAGTAATATTGACAAGACAGATGTAGCTGAAACAGATGCAATTGGTATTACTTCAGCCACTTTCAGGCCAGCTGGTGCATTGAACCTCGCCGGACCAGATGTCGATGTGTGGCAAACGCACATGTTACCCGGACGATTTACCGTCGCACCGGATGCCTCCCAAGACACCGATCAGTTTATAACATCTTCATTTTTTCCGTTGCAACGTGGAAGTATTGAGCGATTTGCAATTGCAATAACGGTAGCTCAGGCGAATACACCTACAAACACTGCCGACATTGAACTGGTTGAGAATAACTTGAATCAGGCATTTAATGCTTACGAAGCCAACTATCAGTTTGCCACTGCACCACCTCCGCCAGTATTGAGAACCGTTCCCGGTGATGGTCGTGTTACGTTGTACTGGGATGATGAAGCCGAGTTTGTGTTCGACCGATACCTGGAGCGTTTGGGTCAGAATCCGAATAACTTTGAGGGTTATAAAATCTATCGTTCGACGGATGCAGCCCTTCTGGATGCACGTAAGATAACCGACGGACGTGGAAACTTGACGTTCCTCAAACCGATTGCGCAGTTCGACAGAGAAAATGAATTCTCAGGCAATCACCCGATTCCAATCAACGGCGTTGAGTACTACTTGGGTGACAACAGCGGATTACAACGTTATTATATCGATACAGATATCATCAACGGGCGCCAGTATTACTATGCTGTTGTGGCGTACAACCACGGTGCAGCTCAGGCGGGAATTGCTCCTTCAGAGTCGCCAATTAACCTGAGTATTAATCCGGATGGAACCCTTGTCGCCGGAGTAAATGTGAAATCTGTGATTCCAGCTGCCAACTCTGCCGGTTATGTTGGTCCGCAGCCTCCTGTTGTACAACAAGTTTCTGGAAGTGGCACAGGTGAAGTTTTGGTGGATATTGTAGATCCGCGAGAACTGGTTCCCGGCAGTACATATCAAATCACATTCCGTGATACCACCATCGCAGGCGAAACCAAGGCTTACGCTTATAGTTTGTCAAATACGACAACAGACAAAGTGCTTCTGGAAAACCGAGAGTCTATGCAAGGTCAGGATTCACCTGTAATTGAAGGTTTCCGGGTAATTATTCGAAATCCGGAAAGTCAAAACCGAATCAAGCAAGTTTCGTGGGCAACTGAATCTGGTGTAAGCGCCGATGCAACAGTTACAAGCACTACGGTTGGCGAGGGAACAGATCGAAGTTATATCCTGAATTTTGGTCCGGAAACGAGTCGATTTAGTTCAAATGAAGTGGTTGTAAGCAGAGGATCAATTCGTCAGCGAGTAGCGGCTGTAACTTCCAATTTGCAGATAATAGATGCCGAGTCTGGTAAAAATGTACCGTACGCTCTACTGCGCGATGGATCTATACCTGGCCGAAATGAAGCTGTATCGGCATATTTCGATGCGGAATCGCAGCAGAACAACAGTGACATCGTCTATATTCTCAACGACGAAAATGAAGTAGAGTACGAACTGACGATTCATCCGCATGTTGGCGGACAAACATTCCGTCCGATGAGTGGCGACCGGGTTGAAATCGCTCAAGGAACCGATTTCACTAGCAACGACGTTTTCGAGTTCACCATCGACGAGAACCTCAACGTAGCCAAAGAAGATACAGATCTGGCCCGTCAGCGATTGGAAGACATCCGGGTTGTTCCGAATCCATATATGGTAACTAACGTTGCAGAACGACGGCCTACGCCGGTTCGCCCTCAGCAAGAACGACAATTGCATTTCATTAATCTTCCGGCTCAGTGCACGATTCGAATATTCAACGTAGCAGGACAACTGATTCAGACTATTCCGGTTAATAATTCGATCGATAACGGACTGAAAGTCTGGGACATGCTAACAAAAGATAACCTCGACCTTTCTTACGGAGTTTACATCTACCACGTAGATGCTCCCGGTATTGGTGAGCATACGGGTAAATTTGCGGTGATTAAATAAGGCGACAATGATGAAATTAAACACACTAATAAAAACAACGCTTCTTCTGAGTCTGGTCTTTTTGATGCTGGTGCCCGAGCAGGCTCACGCACAGA
>JAIUMT010000041.1 GCA_022565415.1 Balneolales bacterium
AGCAGTACGGGTTCACCAACCGGTCGTAATTGAGCGGTTGCAGTGAGTACCGAAGCAGCCCAAATCAGACTTATCAGTAGCAAATGTTTCATAGCAGGTTATATATGTTTGTGAAAGCAAAAGATTTCAGCGCCTAAAAGCGCTTTCAGTAAAGTAGAGACCAATTGCTTGTGAGTCAATACAATACAAGTGTGTAAGTTAGGTAAGATTAGTAAACCATTGCCTTTTCAGAGTAATGGTGTGCTAATGAGCCCTCTTACGCTTAAGAACTTACAGAAAAAAAATGAATCTACGTATTTTTACCTAGTTGTATTTTATTAGAATAAATTTCGTAGATTCTATTAATGTAAAATCAGTCATTTAGCGTAATTAATAAACGGAAAATGGCAAAAAATAGGGTAGAAATGCGGTTTCTACCTTTGACAATAGACTTCAAAATTGATAGCTTGAAAAACGGATGACGATAGTAACGGTTACTGTTGTGGCATAAAAGCGCTTTTAGCTTGCTCTTTGTCAAAACAGTTCCTTAAAACGAATACGCAGCTAATGATGAACCAAAATTTAAAATCAAATTTCGAAAACAGTTCCTTGTTGGCTAGTCATAGCTCTTATCTGAAAATTAATCCTAAGTTGTAGACCACAATGCATGACGCACAAATACGATCTGATCTGACAGCTTCCAAATTGTTCAAGTCCTTTTTCGTCTTAATCACATTCCTTGTTTTTGCAGGAAGTGTGATGGCGCAATCTGGCCGTTTGGAAGGTACAGTAACAGACACAGAAACCGGCGAACCCTTAATTGGGGTAAACATTTATATTGAAGAGTTAGAGATTGGAGCTGCTACTAATCTTGACGGATACTTTTCAGTTATCAACGTTAGAGCAGGTACTTATACAGTACGTGCTTCTTACATTGGCTATTCAACCGTTCGACTTGATGAAGTTCGGATAAACATCAACCAAACAACGACTCTCGATTTCAGAATGAGTGAAGAGGTCTTCGCAGGCTCTGAGGTTGTTGTAGTGGCAGAAAGACCAGTCATTCAGCGTGATGTAGGCGCCAGCCGGGTCAACTTGGATGCCGAAGAAATTCGAAACCTTCCAGTTCAATCTGTCGGACAAATTGTCGGTCTACAAGCTGGTATTCAAGGCCTTTCGGTTCGTGGTGGTTCCTCAGAGGAAGTATCATTTAACTTAAACGGCCTTTCTCTGCGTGATGAACGTAGCAACACACCATTTACTGCCGTTAGTATTACGTCCATCGCAGAAATCCAGGTTCAATCTGGTGGTTTCAGTGCTGAGTATGGCGATGTTCAGAGTGGAGTTATTAACGTAGTTACCCGCGAAGGTAGCCGTGACCGTTACAACTTCGATATTTACTACAGCCATAATCCACCTACGAAGAAGCATTTTGGTCCTTTAGCAAACGACAGAGATTCATATTGGATTCGCCCGTATTTAGATCCAGATGTAGCCATGACGGGTACAAGAAACTGGGACCCATGGACAAGAAACCAGTATCCGGAGTTTGAAGGGTGGATTGCAATTTCTGAGGCAACATTAGCTGATCCAAACCCGAACAACCACTTGACACCTGAGGCAGCTCAGCAAGTATTTTTATGGCAACACCGAAAGGATATGGCTATAACAGAACCAGATTACACACTCGATTTTGGATTCGGTGGACCTGTTCCTTTTGTAAGTGAAGCTTTGGGTAATCTACGTTTCTGGGCGTCTCATCGTCAATCACAGAATATGTACATCGTTCCTCTGTCTAGAGATCGTTACAGCACCTATACCACAAACTTCAAACTGACTAGCGATGTCGGTCGTGGAATGAAGCTATCGATCGATGGTATGATTGGTGGGGAAAAAGGGACAGCCTCAAACAATACAGGTGCTCCAGGTATGTTCACCTCAGCTACTGGAATTGCTAGTAATATTACTACCTCAACCTCTTTTGGTGACTCACGAACCTATTCAAGCGATTATTGGGCACCTACGCGTGTTGATCACCAATTAATCGGTGCCAAGTTCACGCATTCGATGAATAGTCGTTCATATTATGAGATTACCTCTCAGTATATGAGTTCGTCGTATGAAACGAATCCATCCGCATTGCGAGATACCAGTCCTATTCGAACATTTGGTAACGCATTTCAGGTTGATGAGGCTCCTTTCGGATTCTGGCCACAACCCTCTTCAGGTATCGGTTCAGGTATGCGAATGGGCGTTGGTATGAGTAACTCTCGTGACTCTAGTCGTGTATCGTATATACTATCTAAATTTGATTATACCAATCAGTATAACAGATACAATCAGCTTAAAACTGGTGCGCAGTATGTTCAGACTTTCAGTAAAGTGAACTACGGCTCTGTTGACGAATTTCTTTTGTCTGGTCGATCAACCACAAAATGGGATAACAGTCCTGTTCGTGCAGCAGCTTATGTTCAAAATAAATTCGAATACGAAGGAATAGTTGCAGAAGCTGGTATTCGGATTGATTATTCCAATGCAAACGCTCAGTGGATTGTTTACGATACATTCGATCAACGCTTTGCTTCTGATTTACCAGAAGACCTTAACGAGTTCTTCGACACTGAGACAACTGATCCTCAGTTTACAATTAGTCCTCGTCTAGCGGTTTCTTTCCCAATTACCGTAAATAGCAAGCTATACTTCAACTACGGTCACTTCCGCTCTATGCCTAGTGCTGATAACTTGTACCGGGTTGAGCGATTAATTGAGAATAACTCAATTAACCGTGTATCTAATCCAAACCTGGCACTACCTCAGACTGTGTCATATGAGTTAGGCTATGAGCATGCTCTTTCAGATCAATATCTCGTTCGTTTGGCAGGTTACTACAAGGATGAATCAAACCTACCTACGAACATTGCATTCCGAGATCAATCAGGCGGTATTCTTTATAATACCTCTAGTGCTGATGGTTACAGAGATATTCGTGGATTTGAGATTACGTTGCGAAAAGCTCAAGGACGTTATTTCCAGGGATTTGTAAACTACACCTATATGGTTCGTTCTACAGGTCGATTTGGATTCACCAGTATTTACGAAAATACACGTGACCAACGTGACTTTGAGCGTCAAACAACTGCTAACCCACAAGTTAAGCCTCTTGCTCAACCATATGCTCGCGCTAATCTTGATTTCTTTAGTCCTGTTAATTTTGGACCAGAAATTGGCTCTTTCCGCCCGTTGGCTGACTGGAGAATGTCTGTATTGGCTTCTTGGCAAGCTGGTTCGTATATAACTTGGGCTGGTGGCGGTTCAATTCCCGGCATTAATAACAATCTTCAGTTTAAAGACTACTACAATTTTGATTTGAGATTCAGCCGAACATTTCGACCATTTGATCAATCAGTTAACTTGTTTGTTGATGTGTCTAACGTGCTTAATACCCGACGTCTCTCCACTACTGGATTTACCGATGGAGAAGATTCAAATAATTATTATAGATCTTTACACCTACCTGCAAGTAAACTTGAGCCATTACGTGGATCATATCTTACTGTTCCGGGCAGCGACAGACCAGGTGATTACCGTAAGCCAGGTGTTGATTTCCAGCCAATCGTTGCTGTAAACAATCTATCTGCAGTAAATACGCCACACACCCGACCGTTATACTACAACTATGCGGATGAAAGTTACTATCAATATCGTGATGGCCAATTCGTTCAAGCCGACAGCGACTTTGTAAGTCAAGTACTCGACGATAAAGCCTATATCGATATGCCAAACATGGAAGCATTCCACTTCTTTAACCCTCGCAATGTTGTGTTCGGTGTACGACTAACATTTTGATCACTCACAAATACCGAAATAAAATGTTTAAAAAGACATCATATCAGATATTTCTGCTTGCCATAATTCTATTCGGATTTAGTGCAGATGATATCATGGGTCAAACTCAAGCTCGTTGGTTGGGTATTGGCTCACTAAATAATTTTTTCATGCCAGTTGGTGTAGAGCGTGAACATGCTCTAGTATCACAACAACAGTACGGCTTGCGCTGGCCTGCGATTTATCCACACCAAGATTCTCAGGCTGCAAGAGCACTTTGGATAGGAACTACTAATTTTACTGATGCAAGTAATACCACGTATCCTTTCAGAGTTATTCATGCGGGTCCACGAGTTCAGGGATCTTCAGCATTCTTCCCAATGGAGCACAAACTTATAGGTAAATATCCTGCGACAGATGTATTTGTCGATGAGGAGGATACGTTTATCGTTCCTGATGATGTAGATGAAATTGATCCTGATCTTCCTGCTGATCGAGTTATTTATACAAGAGTTAATACGCTCGTTGGTATAACTATCGAACGAAGAATTATGCAATTTGCCAATGAGCATCATGACAACTACCATATTCGCGAATATACATTCACGAATACTGGTCAGGCTGGTCCTACGGATGAAGTTATTTATCCAAATAAGACTCTCACAGATGTGATGTTTTTCTATCAATATCGATATTCAGTAGCACACCAAACACGATACGCGATTGGAAATGCAACTGGATGGGGTATTAATGCCATGATTGACCGGTTTGGCGATGGACTTGGCCCCAATTATGATGCGAATAGCAGTATTCGAGGTCATTTCGCATGGCATGGTTACTTCCCAGGCAAAATTGTCGATTACGATAACAGAGGAGGACCTATATGGACAGGCTCTGGCGTGGTGAACGTAGATGTTGCAGATACTACAGGACGGTTGGGAGCCTATCACTTCGTGGGTAATGCATACCTCCATATTGATACTTCTCCTGATAATCCAGCGAACGACCCCAATCAACCGTTCACTATGACCGAAGTGGGCTCTGATGCAGGGTTGAACTCGGGTAACGATCCATTCAACAATGCAGACATGGCTCGAGAATATAACGAGTTCATAACCGCAGGTCGTACTCCACGTCATGCTTTTCTGGTAGAGCCCTCTGGTGACCCAGGTTTCTTAACTGGTACAAACGATCCTTCTAGAGGTACAAGTGGTGGGTTTTCAGCTGCATCTGGTGTAGGACCTTATACATTGGGTCCGGGTGAAAGTGTTCGAATCGTTAAAGTTGATGCGGTATCAGGTTTGAGTCGTGAGGCTGCAGGTGCAATTGGTAACGCCTACAAGCGATCTGGTGGCGATGACGATGCAATGATCACTTATTTAGGTGACTCAAAAACAAAGAATGAGTGGGTATTTACAGGTCGGGATTCTTTGATGCAAACGTTCAACAGAGCTTATGCAAACTTCTCAAGCGATTTTGATATTCCAATTCCTCCACGAGCTCCTGAACTATTTAATGTTAATTCTGGTGGAGACGGAATCTACTTGGATTGGGATTATCCTACTGGTGAAGAAGGACGCGTAAGTGGTTTTGAAATCTACCGTGCATTATATAGTACTGACAGTACATTCGTCAAAGTAGCTGAACTTCCGGCTTCTGCCCGTGATTTTGCAGCTACCGATGATAACCCTGCCGGCGGACCAATTCGTGGATTGGATCACTATTACTACATTCAGGCTGTTGGCCTGCCAGGTGATAATAATGGAAGTGCAATGACGCCCGCTGGTGCATTGCGGAGTAATAGATACTTTGCGACATCTGTTGATCCAGCACAGTTGATGAGACCACCTGGTGAGAGTATGTCAGATATCATAGTGGTTCCTAATCCGTATGTAAGTTCAGCTAGAGCTGAGGTCTCATTTACACGTCCGCAAATATACTTCTACGAAGTTCCGGGTCGTACAAGAATAGATATCTACACCGAATTGGGTGAATTGGTTCAGACCCTCAATCACGATAATGGTAGTGGTGATGCTCCCTGGAACTTGAATACAAAATCGCGTCAACGAATTGTCAGTGGCGTTTATATCGCTGTAATCGAGAATCTTGATACTGGCGAACGTGCTACTCGCAAATTTGTCGTAATAATGTAAACCTGAGGTTATTTCCGTGAAAAAATATACATATATCATTTTATCGAGCTTTATGGTGATTGGCCTGTGTTTACCGACGCAAACGGTAGCTCAGGACAAGCGAGCTCAGACGACGATGAAATTTCTGTCTGCACCACTAGGAGCAAGAGCTACAGGTATGGGAGATGCTGTTACTGCAATGGACGGCAACTCTCAGTCAATTTTTTATAATCCAGCAGCTTTTGGCTTTCAAGAAACTGAGTTTGATGTCAATTTCGGGAATGTCTCCTGGATAGCTAACATAGATTACCAATATGCAGCAATGACATATAGGCCATCCAATGGTCAGTATGGAGTTGTTGGTTTATCGTTCATGAGTGTTGACTACGGTGAATTAGTTGAAACCGTACGTGCTGACTCAGAACTAGGATATAATGTTTTAGGTAATTTCTATCCGGCTGCAATGGCGTTTGGTGTCAGTTATGCACGAGCTATTAGTCAGCAATTTTCATTCGGTGCAAACATCCGATATGCAGAATTGAATCTTACAAGCGCAATGACATCAGCATCCGAAAGAGAAGAATTTAAACGAGATACCTACACAATTGACTTTGGTGTCTTATTTAAAACTGGCTTCGAGAGTTTGAACTTCGCTATGTCGCTTCGTAACTACTCCAGAGAAGTTACCTACATACAAGACACTCAGGAATTACCTCTTACGTTTCGAATCGGTTTAGCAATGAACGTATTTGATTTTACCAGTTTGAATCCTGAACAACACAAGTTGTGGGTTAGTGTAGATGCTAACAGACCTCGTGATTACTATGAGCAGTTAATGGTGGGAGCGGAGTACACCTTCATGGAAAGGTTACACCTGCGCAGTGGGTATGTATTCCCAACAGATGAACAAGGTGTCTCATTTGGTGTGGGTATTACTCAACCATTTGCCCGACGATACGCAGTAAAAGCTGACTTCTCACACACTTCATTTGGAGTATTCAATAGTGTGAATCGTATTTCAGTTCAACTCAGTTTTTAATTCAAACTTTTTAGTTTTAACAGCATGAAAAACCGGATAAAATTTTTAACACGACTTCTACCTGTTGCCTTACTGGCATGGGCGGTTACATCGTGTGACGCCCCGGACTCGGCAAGCCTTTTTGATGAAAATTATGTGTCATTGACTCCACCAGAAATTTCAAGTGTTTCTCCCGAAGATTGGACATTCGCTGGTTATGAAGAAGTGGTAATCAATGGTTCTAACTTTTCTAGTGACCCCTCAAATGTGTTCGTCTATTTTAACAGCACACGGGCCACAATTTTGCAAGCATCTGAAACGCAGCTATTAGTCAGAACACCAAATCTAGTAGCAGACTCAGTTGGGATTAAAGTATCCGTTCTAGGTGTTGATAAGTTTAGTAATTCACATCAGTACAGACTAGAAGCTCTTTTTGAAGATATTGTTACCTTTCCAGATAATGAGGAACCATGGATTGCAAGTAGAGGTACAGATGGTAGTATTTACGCATCTTACGAAGCTAGTGGTTCAGCTGCTGGTATTAAAAAATTTGGGCCAGATGGTGAAGTTGAAAACCCAACATATGCTCCAGCGCAGAACTGGTTCTACAGATCTGCAGCTGTTGATGACGAGGGCAACTTGTACCTGGTTCGTGGTGGAGCGGTTCCATTTATTTACCGTGTTTTGCCAGGCGGAAGTGCAGCTACATCTTGGAGAACTGGCCTTGGCAGAACCGAAGATGTGATTTTTGGAGGTGGCTATATCTGGTCTGGTGGTACTAACGAAGGTAATGCAACCAATGCTCGCATTAACAGAACAGAGAAAGACGCTACACTGGAACGATTTGAATTTGATGCTCAAATCTATGCACTAGCCTATGCAAATAGTACTATTTATGTAGCTGGAACACGAGATGGAGACTCTTACATATGGAGGCTTCCACTAGATGCCAATGACGAACCAGGTGCTGAAGAAGTAGTTGCCAATTTGACATCTGCTGAAGCTGATGGTAGACCAACTGGGCTGGTAGTAGCTGCCGATGGCGTTGCAATAGTATCAATGAGTGAAGGTAACCAACTTTATGAAGTTACTCCGGCTGGTCAGGTAACAGAACTATATAATGGTATCTTACCTGGAAATCCTTTGAAAATGGAATTTATACCTGATTCTCAATTAGTGTTAATTACCTTATTACCATTTAACACGGACCTTAACAACAGAATTATCCAACTTAATGTGCAAAGAGATGCACCGTAAGTTGTAGATTAGACTTTCAGACTAAAACGTTTGAATAAAGAGGGGGGTTAAATAACCTTCCTGATTAATAAATAATAGGAGATAAAAGATGAAACATGTGATACGAACTGTACTGATTCTACTGGCTTTGCCAATGGTAGCATCAGCACAATTTACATTTGATGAAGTTTTTCCTGCTGATTCTACAGCAGCGAATTCCCATGGCATTGCAATAGATGCCGAAAATAAAGTATGGAGTGGTCCTTACTATTCCAGCCTTATCAATGATGGCGCTGAGCGCATTAACCCAGTTTATGTGTACAACCCTGATGGTACTCAAACTGATTTCAGTCCTTTGAAAGGTAGTGTTACTGCTGATACTCTACTTCGATTTGGACCAGTTACTGGTGTAAGTAGCTCAATTGATGGAAACATCTATGTTTCTTCACACGGTTTCCGCATGACTGCCTCAGAATCTGGAGCAGTAGTCGGTGGCGTTTGGAACCAATCACGTTCATTCATTCATAAGTTTGATGCCACCACTGGCGAAGCTTTGAATGTAATTGAAGTTACTTACCTTCGTGACGTTAACGTTACGCATGCACCAAACCGTCCAGCTGTATCTGAAGAAGGTTATGTAGCTGTATCGTTTGTATTTCCAGCTTCACCTATCATTATTCTTGACTCAAATGATAACTATGATATCTTGACGACAGTAACTGATGATAAATTAGGCTTCTCAAGAACTCTTGAGATTTCAGCTGATGGTACAATGATCTTCAATCCAAATACTGAGCCTTACACTGAAGGTGGAGCCCCAGGACATATCGAAGTATGGACTGCTGACTCTGTATTCGATGAGTATGTAGTAAGTACTCCATTAGCAACTGGTTCTGATCCAGGTGCGATTGCTCGCTACCCAGGTACAGACATTGTGTTCGCAACTGGTGGTGGATCTGGTAACGGACCGCTTTCTGGTACATCAACGATGTTTAACCGATACTATGGTTACTCTTTGAATTCAGGTCAAGTTGTATCTCATTTTGACTGGAATTATGCTAGCGAGAGCCAAGCTATTGAAGTACCTAGAGCATTGGCTTTTTCAGCTGATGGTTTAACTGCTTATATCGGTTCTTTTTCTCAGACCGGTAATGGTGCGATTCAGAGATTCACTGCTCCAGAGCCTGTAAGCATTGAGCGTACAGCTGAAGTTGTTACTGGTTTTGCACTTTCTCAGAACTACCCTAACCCGTTTAACCCAACTACTAACATCAATTATACTCTGGCTGAAGCTGGATTTGCGACAATTCGTGTATATGATGTTCTTGGTCGTGTAGTTTCTACATTGGTTAATCAGGAAATGCCAGCTGGTCAGCATACCGTTTCTTTCAACGCTGCTAACCTTAGCTCAGGTGTTTATCTTTACGAACTTTCTGTAGGAAACGTTCGTCTTACAAACACTATGACCCTCATGAAATAATATTTCTTGTTGGTGTTTAATCATGAGGCACCTGTCCAATGCGATAGGTGCCTCTTTTTGCTTTTAGCCTTAATTTTATCATCTATGTTTACAAATCTAACACGCCCTTTATTGCTTGCCGTATTACTCTGTGTTGGCGTTTCTCAATTGGCTAATGCTCAGTTCTTACAGGAACCACAATCTGAAAGTCCAAAGAGCGAATTTCGTGCCGTATGGTTAACCACAGCCTTCGGACTTGATTGGCCAAAAGGTAGTTCACCTGCTGAACAACAAGAAAGTTTGCGCAACATTATCAAAAACTCTGCCTCGATGGATCTTAACGCTATCGTATTTCAGGTTAGCGCCAGAGGCGATGCACACTACCGTAGCGAAAGACTACCTTGGGCTAGTCGACTAACAGGTACTTTTGGCGAAGATCCAGGCTGGGATCCACTCGAATTTGCCATCGAAGAAGCCCGCAAGTATGGTATGGAAGTTCATGCCTGGTATAATGTATTTAATATTGGTTTGCAGAACGAATCTTCTCAGTACGAGGCATCCACTCCGCAACACATCTCTGTTACCAATCCTGATTATGTTCGTAATGTTGGTGACGACCAAATTTGGTTGAATCCTGGTGTTCCAGCTGCACGTCAGTGGGCTATCGATAACGTTCTGGAAATTGTAGAAAACTACGATGTAGATGCCGTTCATTTTGATTTCATCCGTTACCCAACTGGTGGCTTTCCTGACGATCCAATCGTTCGTGGTCAGTTCAACGAAAACAACATCAACAATACAGCCGATTGGAGACGTGATAACGTTAATCAGTTCAATCGCGATGTGTATGCTGCTGTTAAAGACATCAAGCCTTGGGTAAAAGTTGGTTCTACTCCTGTAGGACATTATCAAACATCAGGCGGATGGCCAGCCCTTTATGGTTATTCTGGCGTATTTCAAGATGCCGTTGCCTGGATTCGGGAAGGTGTAAATGACTACATCGTGCCACAAATTTATTGGGATATTGGTGGAAATGCACCATATTTCGATTGGATTGTTAACGATTGGAAAGATCGAAATCACGGTCGTCATATCTACGTTGGAATTGCTGCATATCGCGCAGGTGGTAGTGACTCCCAAAACTCTTCAGATCAAATGGGTGAACAGATTGATACACTTCGTGTAAATTCAATTCCCGGACACGTTTTCTTCCGCTTCGATAATATCTTCCGCTTTAACGTATTCCAGGGTAGAGAAGCTCCACGTCTGAACTACAACGGTCCAGCTTTGATTCCAACAATGGATTGGTTTCAACAAGATGTACCTGCAATTCCTTCTAATCTAGTAGCCGACCGAAGTGGTTCTAGCCATACGATTTCTTGGACTGCACCGGATTTCGAAGCTGAAAACGGTGATACAAAACTCACGTATGCGATTTATCGTGTGCAAGGAGATGCATCACCAAATCCAGAAGGTATTATTGAAGATGCTAATAACCTGGTTGCAATAACTGGTGAGACCTCTTTCACCGAAAATTTACCAGAAGACGAAGGACGATTCTACTACGTTGTTACTTCAGTAACTCGTAATGGTGTCGAAAGTATTTCAGGTGCTGAAATTGAAGCACTTACATCTTCTTCTATCGACGAAGGTAGCCAACTTGCTGCATCATACAGATTGGAGCAAAACTATCCGAACCCATTCAACCCTACCACAACAATTCGATATGAAATTGCTGAAACCGGACACGTTACACTGTCTGTTTACGATCTAACTGGTCGTATAGTAGCAACACTCGAAAATGGTGTTCGTCCTGCAGGACAACACGTTGTAAGGTTTGATGGTGCCAGTCTCGCATCAGGTATGTATATTTATAGACTGAATGCGAACGACGTTCAACTTTCCGGCAAAATGATGCTGGTTAAATAAGCGGTCTAACTATACCGTCTTAGTTTATAGGGGGCACTTTATGAAGATGATTTAATTATCTTCATATATGCCCCCTTTTTTATTAACATCACCTTCACAATTATGATGAAACGTTTATCACTACTCCTATTTTCATTACTGCTGTTACCTGCAGTAATGTTAGCACAATCTCAAACCGAGATTGCTAAACAAGACTTCCGCGGCGTTTGGGTCGCTACGGTCGCCAACTTAGATTGGCCTCAATCTCCAACTACCAGTGTAGCTGTACAACAAGCCGATCTAATTGCCAAATTCGACAGCATGAAAGAAGCCGGCATGAACGTCATTTTCTTTCAAGTTAGAACTGAGCACGATGCTCTTTACGACTCACCATACGAGCCATGGTCGTACTGGCTTACAGGTCAGCAGGGCAGAGCCCCGTCGCCTTACTGGGATCCCCTTGAGTTTGCCATTGCCGAAGCTCACAAGCGCGGTATGGAACTTCACGCATGGTTCAATCCGTACCGATCTGTTCGAAACACAAATGGATACACCGTTTCAAATGAGCATATTTCGGTTACACAACCAGATTGGATTCTTCAATTCGGTACACTCAAAATTTTGAACCCGGGTATTCCTGAAGTAATCGATTATACCACGAAAATTATCATGGATGTTGTTCGTCGGTATGATGTTGATGGAATCCATTTCGATGACTACTTCTACCCGTATGCTCCAAATACCATCTCGAATGAGGATGCAGCGACGTATAATGAGCATCGTGGCGAATTTACAAATATTGGTGACTGGCGTCGCGACAACGTGAATCGTATGATTAAAGCAGTTCATGATAGTATCAAAGCCGAGAAACCACATGTCAAATTCGGTATAAGCCCATTTGGTATCTGGCGTCCGGGTGAGCCTGCAGGTATAGTTGGAACAGATGCATATGCGACACTATACGCAGATGCAAAAGCCTGGATCGCAGATCAATCAATTGATTACCTCATTCCTCAGTTGTACTGGGCTTTCGGTGGCGGACAAGATTACGGCAAACTAGCGCCATGGTGGGCTGATGAAACCGTTGATCGTCACATGTACACTGGAAACGCTGTTTACAAAATGGAAGGTAGCTGGAACTGGCCAACTTCTGAAATCGGAAATCAGGTCCGTCTTAATCGTGGTAACAACGACATTGGTGGACAAACGTACTTCAGAAGTAGACTCATCCAGAATAACCTCAAGGGAATCGCCGATAGTATGCGTACAGATTGGCACAGGTTTCCGGCCCTTGCTCCAACGATGGATTGGCTCGATCAAACCCCTCCGCCAGCTCCAGATAACCTCGATTGGACATGGACTAACGAGACAGAAGGCATCGTTACGCTGAGCTGGAATAAGCCAGATTACGAGCGAGCCGGTGCCGATACGTTGCTTCGTTATGCCGTATATCGATATCAGTCGATTGTAGAGCCAGACGCGAGTGAAGTTACTTCTGACCCTGCAAACATGATAGCTCTTACAGGAGAGACAAACTTTACTGATACGGTAGAGTTTTCTGGTGATAACTATTACTATTTTGTAACCTCTGTGAACCGAAACTCGATTGAAAACGAGACTCCAATGGCTCTTGAAGTTCCGATTAGTTCTTCAATCGACTATGGCGATCAAATGGTTACCGAGTTTACGCTCGACCAGAACTATCCGAACCCGTTTAACCCATCGACACAGATTTCATTTACATTACCTCAAAGTGGTCAGACTAGTCTAGCTATTTACGATGTAACTGGAAGAAGAGTGTCTACATTGGTTGATGGAGTTCTACCACGTGGTGTCCATTCTTATCGGTTTAATGCATCGCATTTGACTTCTGGGATGTACATGTATGTTCTGGAATCTTCCGGAATGAGCATGACCCGTAAAATGATGCTGATTAAGTAAAGTTTCTTACTTATTTGTTTGAGGCTGTGTGTCGTTTGATGCACAGCCTTTTTTATTTAGACGGGGTGCAATGAAATGGACTTAAAAAAAGACGTGCAATAATATGATGACCAGTTATTATGCACAGGACGAATAATCAAAATTTTAAACGCTGAAGATGTTTAAATCTATTGATCAATGACGCAAGCCCGAATGAGCGGAAAAATACAAGAATTACTTCTTCTAGCTCAATACTGCGACGAAATTTCCAAAATCTGCCGAGCGACTTCGCGCTTAGTGCCTTTCAAAAGATGAGCTTCATCAGCACTTTTCAGTAGAATAGTATTCTCATCGCCTTCGAATCCGCTATCGGGGGCGTTTAAGAGGTTGCCTGCAATCCAGTCGGCATTCTTTTCCCGGCGCTTACGATCGACCTCAGCCTCGAGGTTTTCCGTTTCCATGGCGAAACCAATCAACAGCTGACCATCATGTTTGTGCTCACCGAGCCATTTCAACGTATCTGGAGTGGGTTTTAAAGATATATTTGTGTCGGCGACCGATTTCTTTATTTTCTTATCGCTTTTCTCGATGGGGGTAAAATCGGATACAGCTGCCGCCATAATTAGTATGTCGAATTCATCAGACCGTGCAGAAACAGCATCAAATAAGTCCTGAGCAGAGGTGAAGGCAACATGCTTTACACCGGTAGGCAAGGCAACTGCTAGTTTGCCATGGAATAAAGTTACTTCGGCTCCCATAGATCGAGCGGCTTCGGCCAAGGCAACGCCCATTTTACCAGAACTCGGATTCGAAATGAACCGAACAGCGTCGATATACTCGCGCGTTGGTCCCGCAGAAACCATCACCCGTTTGCCTTTTAGTATTTGATCGGATTCTGGCTCCAAAAGGTTTGAAATCGCTTGTATGATGTCGGATGTTTCCGGAAGTCTGCCTTCGTCGACGATTCCGCTGGCCAGGTAGCCGTGGTCGGGCTCGAGTATATGAAAACCGAGCTCACCTGCGAGTTTTAGATTGCGGGAAACAGCAGGGGAGCGGTACATCCCTCCATCCATCGTTGGACAAATTAGCAGGGGACATCGAATAGCAAGCGCTGTGGTGAGCAGCATGTTGTCTGATAATCCGTGAACGAGTCCTGCCAGGGTGTTGGCTGTACAAGGAGCTACAATCATAATGTCGGCCCACTCAGCCCAATGGATGTGCTTACTCCAACTATCGGATACATCAGCGTCATTCTCGTTAAAAACATGGATGGGCACAGAAGAGCGGGTAAGCGCCACAAACGTCTCAGAACCAACAAAGCGAGTGGCAGAGGGGGTCATTACGACACGAACCTCAGCACCCGCTTTTTGTAGCTCACGAACCAGGTAAACAGATTTGTAAGCCGCAATACCGCCACTTACACCGAGAATAATTCGATTACCGGTCATAATTTCGGAAATTTAGCCTGGGTTATTCGATTTCAGGCTTTCTGAAAGAAATTTTGTCGTTGTCCATATCGGCAACAGCACGTTGTGTTGCATGCGGACGTTTTTCAAATTCTTTAGAAATTCGTTCTTGCTCTTCGTTGAAAGCAAACTCTTCTTCGTCTTCGAAGCCTTCGAAATATTTGAGCTTGTCGTCGAGCTCCATTTTTTCACGAGCTGCAATTTGACGTGCACGCTTAGACATAATTACGATCGACTCGTAAATATTGCCTGTGGTGTCTTGTAGTTTTTCAACGTTTAGTGTTTTCAGAGACATGTGTTAGCTACTATGTAAATAAGGTTCAACAATCGTTTTTAAGTCAGAATAAGCCTTTTCAAGCTCTTCATTAACTACAACGGCATCGAACATGTGTTCGTATTCAAGTTCCATTCGGGCGCGTTCGAGCCGTAGTGCCAGCGTTTCTTCCGACTCTGAGCCACGTTTTCGCAAACGTGTTTCCAAAGACTCTATAGAAGGAGGACGCACAAAAATGCTTAAACACTCAGAACCATATAGTTTCTTTATATTTGAAGCACCTTTAACCTCTACGTCAAGCAAGATAAAATACCCAGAATTAAGCTCTTGTTCAACATGAGACTTTAGCGTGCCATACATCGTGCCACCATAAAATTCTTCATATTCTACAAATTCACCTTGATCGATTTTTTCAAGAAAATCTTCTTTGCTGATGAAAAAGTAATTCACTCCGTGCTTTTCGCCTTTTCGGGCTTGGCGGGTAGTTGCAGAAACCGAAAAATGTATAGTGGGAAACTCCTGCAGCAGCCGATTGGCTAAAGTTGACTTCCCACTGCCACTCGGCGCTGTCAGAATTATGATTTTGCCAC
>JAIUMT010000042.1 GCA_022565415.1 Balneolales bacterium
CCGTATCAGGAACCAGTTCACCGATGGGGTATTCATCCCAGGTAACACCGCCGTTATCGGTGGTAAATACGTGTGGAATTTGCCGCAGTGAATTGTCGAATAAAGATCCGGTTTGTCTGTTTCCAATCACCGCGCCTCCTGCAGGAGCATCCGAAACCGCTGATCCCCAAAAGTTGATTCCGCCAAATGGTGAATTAACTGGCAAATTGGTAAAACTCTGACCTCCGTCGGTCGTTTTTCTCACAATATCAATTGGACTGCTATCGCCGTATACCCATCCGGTACGGTCATTTAGGAAATTGACGGAACTTGCATAATCACTGAGAGGAACAATATCCCATGATGATCCACCATTTGTAGTATGATAGATATAGTCTAGTTCTTCTGAACAACCAGCCGGAGCGCCCCCGGAGATGGGGATTCGATCGAGTAAAATCCATGCCGAGTTCTCGTTATATAGCGAAACGCGCGAGTGGTCGGCCGAGATTTGTGTACTTACCGTTGCCGATGTGAAACATTGTGGCGTTTCCAACTCATTGTACTGCCAGCTTTCACCACCGTCGGATGTGTAATACGCTTGGTTCGGACCAAAAATCCATCCATGATTTTCATCATAAAACGAGATTTTCGAAAATTGAACATTGGTTTCGTCGTGAAACGCTCCGAAAAGCGATGATTGCGATTGCCAGGATTGACCCGCATTATCAGATTTATAGAGTGTTCCGGAGGTTATGGCGTAAATGGTATTTTCGCCAACGGCTTCATACCAGATTGGATCAAAATCGGGCTCAATAACGGTAGTGGTCTCCCAACCATCGTTGGTTCTGTGCAATCTCGAGCCTTGAGAAATTGAAAAGATGTATCCAACCGATTCGTTAATCATGTTAATGCGCCGTGCGCCGATAATCATATCGGTTGAATCTTGGAGTGAACGTTCCACAACGTAGGTGATGTCCCATTCGTCGTTTGATTGTGAGATTGCAGCTACTGGCAGGCATAGACATGCCAAAACTGCAGTTACTGCGATTTTGTAGGTAAAAGTCATTTGTTTGAATTTCTTATGAAAGAAAGAATTAGATAAGCGTATATGTGTGGCGTTACGTCTTACTATTCTCCCAGGTCCCTTTTTATTGTGCCTCTTGGCTATAGGAAACTAGTGAATACAAATGACTATACAAAATATGATTGTTTTTACGGGTAAATGTGGCGACGGTTTGCTGAGAAAATTATAAATCTGAAATTTTACACGGAGCAAGCTTGTGGCGAAATCTTCGCGGGGGGAATAGTTTTAAACGGATATCTGCTGAGGGGATCGCTTTTGCATTTTCCCACCAACTACACATCAACCCGTGATTACGATTTTCCCCAGCGCTCGAAAATAGCCTTATCGAGTGACTCCCGGTGATCCGGATGCGCAATGTCGCGCAACATCCTTGCCCGTTGCAACAAGCTCTTTCCGTACAAGTTCACAACTCCGTACTCGGTAACAACATACTGAACATGCGCTCTGGTGGTCACAACCCCGGCGCCCTCCTTCAAAAATGGCGTAATCTTGCTCACGCCCCGGGGTGTCGTCGATTGCAACGCAATTATGGGCTTGCCTCCTTCCGAAAGCGATGCTCCCCGTATGAAATCCATCTGACCTCCAACTCCCGAAAAGTGCATCGTCCCGATCGAGTCGGCGCAAACTTGTCCGGTTAAATCGATTTCAATTGCGCTGTTAATAGCGGTTACCTTCGGATTTTGCCGAATCACTGCAGTGTCGTTCACATATCCGGCTTCCAGAAATGCAAACAGCGGATTATCATCCACGAAATCGTACAATCGCCTCGTTCCGGTGGCAAAAGAGGTGATCACTTTTCCACGATGCTTGCGTTTCAGACTGTTATTCACAACCCCACTTTCTATCAGCGGAATCAATCCCTCCGAGAACATTTCAGTGTGAATTCCGATGTTTTTATGATTCCCCAGACACTGCAGAACGGCGTCGGGTATGGATCCGATTCCCATCTGAAGCGTGGCTCCATCTTCGATGATGTCGGCGATGAACTGGCCAATGAGCAGGTCTGCTTCGCCAAGAGACTCACCATAGTTGAGCTCTGGTAAGGGTGCATCGTGCTCGACCAACGCATCGATTTCGGATATATGAACGATGCCGTCGCCGTGGGTTCGCGGAATGTGCGAATTGATCTGAGCCACCACGTAACTGGCCGACCGAATCGCCGCCCGTGCCACATCAACTGAAGTTCCTAACGAGCAATATCCATGTTTATCGGGCCTGCTAACCTGCAAAAGAGCCGCATCCAACGGTAAATATCCCTTTTCGAACAACCTGCCAATTTCACTGAGGAATACCGGCACGTAATCACCTCGACCTTCTTTGATAATCCCACTCAGATTGGCCGAAACGAACAGGGCATTGAAGAAGAAACTGTCTTTGTAAGCCGCATCGAATAGCTTTGATTCGCCCATAGTTGTGATGTTTACCAACTCCACATTTTGAAGCTCGCCGGCGCGTTTGGCTAAAGCATCCATCAGATGAATCGGGGTGGAGGCGCTTCCGTGCAGGAAAATTCGCTGATTGGATTGAATCGGTCGAACCGCTTCTTCGGCAGTTACAATTTTATGCGGTTTATTTGTCATGGCAGAGCTGGTTTTATTATTTATATTCATCCTTCTGATACTACTGAGCCCGAGGCGTTGTTCAAAATCTAATCGTCATTCAAGGCAATATCAGTTGATACTCTAATAGATATTGAAAATTTGATATAATTCAAATGGAAGAAAGTGTACTTACGTCGGTTTTTTTGCCACTTGCCCTGGCTTTTATTATGCTGGGAATGGGACTCACCCTAAAAGTCGATGATTTCAGGCGAATTCTGACTGCTCCGAAGTCGGTTCTGGCCGGACTTTTCGCCCAGCTCATTCTTTTGCCCATTGTTGGTTTCCTGCTGGTTATCGCATTTGGATTGACCGGAGCGCTGGCAGTCGGGGTCATGATTATTGCGGCTTGTCCGGGCGGACCTACCTCGAATCTAGTTTCGCACCTGGCCCGGGCCGACCTGGCATTGTCCATCAGCCTCACCGCCATCAGTTCGATTGTAACCATCATCAGCATTCCCCTCATCGTGAATTATTCGATTTGGTATTTTGGCGAGGAGGGAAGCGTGAGTCTACCGGTCTTACAAACTATAATTCAGATTATGGGCGTAACGCTGATTCCGGTCGCCATCGGAATGTTTATCCGTAATCGCCGCGAAGAGCTCTCCCGAAAATCGGAACGTCCTTTTAAAATCGCCTCAGCGGTGTTCTTTGTGCTGATTTTGCTTGCCGCTATACTCAAAGAACGAGAAAATCTAATCGAGTTCTTAATCCTTACGGGTCCGGTTACGTTGCTGCTAAATGTCTCAACAATGGCCATCGGATATGCACTTGCACGCTGGCTGATGTTGCCTGTGCGCCAACGACTTTCGATATCAATCGAGTCGGGAATTCAAAACGGAACCCTCGGTATCATGATCGCCGCAACGTTGCTTCAGAACTCCGTCATGACCATTCCCGTGGCGATTTACAGCTTGCTGATGTTCATCACCGTAATTGCAGTTATCACAATCGGCAATAAAGTGGTCACTTCCGATATGATTGAAGAATCTTGAGGTAGTTGGCTCGTTCGAAAGCCGCAGGCTCAGCTACATTCTGATGACTCATCGCGCCTTTCATCATCGAAATACTGCTGTATTCGTGCTCTTCCATCCAATGAGTTAAATCGTTTTGGAGATTTGTAATATGATCGATGCCTTCGCGTAATAACACCGAAGCAACCATTGTCACATCCGCGCCGCAGAGTACCATCTTGACGATATCTTCGGCAGTGTGAATGCCAGATGTCGCCGCCAGACTCGCTTTTACTTGTCCGTATAAAATGGCAATCCAGCGCATGGGCAAACGTTTTTCGTATGTATTGCTGAGCTTTAAGGATGGTGAAACCTCAAGCGTTTCCAGGTCGATATCAGGCTGATAAAATCGATTGAATAGTACCAGTCCGTCGGCTCCGGCATGATCCATTTGAATTGCCATATTCGCAAATGAGCTGAAATACGGACCCGTTTTTACCGAAACCGGTATGCGGAGCCGCTGTTTTACCCTCCGGATGTCGTTTAGATACAACTCTTCAACTTTTCGACCCGTTACCGCCGGATCGGCCGCAAGGTAATAGATATTCAACTCAATCGCATCCGCGCCAGCCTCTTCCATCTTTTCTGCATATCCCATCCATCCTCCTTCTGAAACACCATTCAAGCTGCCTATAATCGGAATGTCGACCGCTTGTTTTAGCGAGCGGATGTGTTCCAGGTATTCTTCTGCGTACAAATTGTTGAAGGCAAAGGGCTCGGGAAAATAGCTTAACGCCTCGGCAAAACTCTCATTATAGGTGGTCAAAAAATGGTCAACCTGATCGACTTGATGATTGATTTGCTCTTCAAAAAGGGAATACAGCACAACTGCCGATGCCCCGGCGTCTTCCATCCGACGAACCTGATCTACAGTGTACGATAGCGGTGATGCCGATGGCACAATGGGATTCTTTAATTCAAGGCCGAGGTAGGTAGTTCGTAAATCCATGATAGTTACTGGTTAAAAGGTTTAAGTAGGCTCAACAGTTGTTTTTGGGGCGGGTTCATACAGCTTCACCATTTGCTCGTACCACTTCCATCGCTCGTGTATGCCCAGTTGCGCATTTTTCATCGCCAGTACTGCCGCTTTGGGGTCAATAACCGAGAGCATCTGATACCGGGTTTCGTTGTAAGCGTACTCTTTGAAACTCCCTTTGGGTGGTTTGGAGTCCAGTTGAAATGGATTCTGCCCTTCGTCGGCTCGATCGGGATTGAACCTAAACAACGGCCAGTGACCTGTTTCGACCGCCAATTTCTGCTGATTCAGCCCGTTTTTCATGTCGTACCCGTGGGCAATGCAATGGCTATATGCAATTATCAACGACGGACCTTTGAAACGCTCTGCCTCAATCAACGTTTTTACGGTTTGGGTGTCGTTTGCACCCATTGCAATCCGGGCTACAAATGCCGATCCGTAGGTGAGGGCCTGCAATGCAAGATCCTTCTTGCCGTTGGGTTTTCCGCCTGCTGCAAATTTTGCGACTGCGCCAAGTGGCGTCGATTTCGACATTTGTCCGCCAGTGTTGGAGTACACCTCGGTATCGAGAACCAAAATGTTCACATCCCGGCCCGAGGCCAGAACATGGTCCAACCCGCCGAATCCAATATCGTAGGCCCATCCGTCGCCACCAATAATCCAAATCGACCGCTTAACCAGATTTTCGCAGAGATCTTGTAATGATTGAGCTGCTTGTTGGTCTGGGCCGGGTATTTCTGCTATCGGATGGAGTTTTTGTCGCAGGATTTCGAGTGAATCGCGCTGGTTTTGAATATCGGCTTCGTCGTTTTGAGGGTTTTCTAGCAACGCTTCGATCAAGCTATCGCCTAATTTGGAGCTGAACCGATGTAGCAATTCCTCTGCCTGAACACGCTTTTTGTCGACGGCAACCCGATATCCTAATCCGAATTCGGCGTTGTCTTCGAAAAGGGAATTATTCCAGGCCGGACCTCGTCCGTCTTTGTTTTTTGTCCAGGGCGTGGTGGGCAAATTGCCTCCGTAAATTGACGAACATCCTGTGGCGTTGGCCACCAGCATTCGGTCGCCGAATAACTGCGTCGCCAGCTTGATATACGGCGTTTCTCCGCATCCGGAACAGGCCCCGGAGAACTCGAACAACGGTTGCAAAAACTGAGATCCCTTAACGGAATCGGTGCGAATTAATGTGCGATCGGCCTCAGGAAGTCCCAAAAACCAATCAAAATGTGTGCTTTGCTCGTGCATTACCGGTGCCACATCTACCATATCAAGGGCTTTGTGCGCGGTGTTGGTTTTGTCTTTCGCCGGACAAACCTCCACACAAAGGGTACAACCGGTGCAATCTTCGGGTGATATTTGTATGGTGTATGCGGTGTCGTCGGACCATTCCTTGCCTTTGGCTTTCATGAACTTGAATCCTTCGGGGGCGTGGTCGAGCAGTTTCTCGTCGAAGGTTTTAATTCGAATCACGGCATGCGGACAAACCATAGCCCACTTCCCGCACTGAATACATATTTCGGGTTCCCATAGTGGCACTTCTGTGCTGATGCACCGGTTTTCGAAGTGGGTGGTGCCGCTCGGATAGGTTCCATCGGCGGGCATGGCGCTAACCGGAAGCGAATCTCCGTTTCCCTCAATTATCGTTCGGGTAACCTGCTTAACAAAGTCGTCGGCGTTGCGGAAATAATCGATATTTTCATCAGAAGTAACTTCGTCTTGAATTTCGTGTGACGGAATTTCGATTTTGTGCAAATGAGCCAAAGCGTTGTCAACGGCCTGGAAATTCATCTGAATTACATTCTCGCCGCGTTTCCCATAGGTCTTTTTGATGCCTTTTTTGATAGCGTCGATGGCTTTTTCGGGTGGCAATACCTCAGCTATGGCAAAAAAGCAGGCCTGCATAACGGTGTTGATTCGATTTCCCATTCCCGAGTCGCGAGCCACTTTTTCTGCATCAATACTGTATAACTGCAATCTCTTTTCCCTGACTTGCGCCCGGACTTTTTCGGGCAATGTTTGCCAAATAACCTCTTTCGCAGCCGGATTATTAATCAAGAATGTGCCGCCATCTTTGATTTGAGCCAACATGTCGATTCTGTCGATGAACTGCGGCTGATGACACGCTATGAAATTAGCTTTCGAAATTAGATACGACGAGCGAATCGGTTCGGGACTAAACCTCAAGTGGGATGTAGTTATTGATCCCGATTTTTTCGAGTCGTACACAAAGTAGCCCTGAGTATGAAATGTGGTGTTATCGCCAATTATTTTGATGGAGTTCTTGTTGGCAGAAACGGTACCATCCGATCCGAGTCCGTAGAATAACGCCCGGTACACCTCATCTTTTTCAGTGCTGAAATCGGCATCCCACGACAGGCTTTTACCGGTGACATCATCCGTTATACCTACTGTAAAGTGATTCATCGGACGATCTTCGGTTAGGTGATCCAAAATGGCCTTCACCATCGCCGGAGTAAATTCTTTGGATGACAATCCGTATCGCCCACCGATAATGCGCGGTTCGAAAAGAAGGGGATGATTGCGGCTGTCTTCGCTTTCGCTAATTGCGGTTACTACATCCTGGTACAATGGCTCCCCGGTCGCGCCGGGTTCTTTGGTTCTGTCGAGGACGGCAATTCGTTTCACGGTAGTGGGTAGCGCGTCTATGAAAGCTTTGTTGGGAAACGGTCGGTACAATCTCACCGCGATAACACCAATTTTTTCGTCATTTGTCCGAAGGGAATCAATCGTTTCCTTGACGGTTTCAACGCCAGATCCCATCATTACAATAACACGTTCGGCCTGAGGGTCTCCGTAATAATCTACTATGTTATAGTGTCGGCCAGAAAGCTCGGCAAACTGGTTCATTGCCGACTGAACTTCGCCCGGGCATGCATCATAGTAGGGGTTCACGGCTTCGCGAGCTTGAAAATATACATCGGGGTTTTGAGCAGTGCCTCGAATGAAGGGTCGGTCGGGGGATAGTCCGCGGCGGCGATTTGCCCTAACCATATCTAGGTTCAACATGCTTTTTAGAATCGACTCGGGAACTTCGGTTACATCCATCAATTCGTGCGATGTTCTGAATCCGTCGAAGAAGTGCAGGAAAGGAATGCGTGAGCTTAGCGTGGCCACCTGAGCAATCACGGCAAAATCCATCGCTTCCTGAACGGAGTTTGAGCATAGCATGGCGAATCCGGTCGAGCGGGTAGCCATTACATCGCTGTGATCACAAAATATCGACAGGGATGAGGTGGCTAGAGATCTGGCAGCGACATGCATAACCATAGGAGTGAGCTCTCCGGCGATTTTGTACATGTTTGGGATCATAAGCAGCAATCCCTGAGAGGCCGTAAATGTGGTGGTTAGGGCTCCATTTTGAAGCGACCCGTGAACGGCTCCTACTGCCCCTCCTTCGCTTTGGAGTTCGATAACTGTAGGAACAGTCCCGAATATGTTTTTGATTTTGGCCTGGGCCCAGGCATCGGATAATTCGCCCATGCCCGACGATGGCGTGATGGGATAGATGGCGATTACTTCGTTCAGTTGGTAGGCAATGCGGGCGACGGCTTCATTCGCGTCCACAATTATTTTTTTGTCAGGCATACAAGCTCCCATTTCGGTTGAAAATGCACCGGCGGGACGTTCGTATGATTTCAAAAGCACTTTCCCGCCACATTAGCAACTTACTTTTGCGAAGTGGTAGAAAATATGACGAATATCAGGTTATGAGTTCACTAAAAACTGGTTTTGTGCACAAGTTTATGGTTGGCAATGTCTTAGGAGGTGTTGCAGTGCTGTAAATGAACAGTATTTGTGAAATATCAAGCAGAATATGTGTTTGAAACCCTTTATTTACCGGTAACGTATTCAGCAACAAAATACGATCAGTTTAATAAATTCAACTTCAAAAAATAGATTGATCCCTAGGGGCCGTTTGAGGCATTTAATTTCAACAGGTTAAGCTTGTTCGTGCATATAACCTTTTCGTGTTTTTAAATTCGCAATTTTATGTTAAACTCTCCAATATTCACAATCGTGAAAGCACCAATTAATTAAGTCGTAGTTTATAGATGGACTCTCAAAAAGCAGACATGTTCCTCATGTCAAACACCAAATATTTTCCTAACGAAATGATGCCTCAAATCAAGAGCGCATTGGAAAAAGCCGACCCTAGTCGCGATAGTCATATTATGATGCAATCGTATCGTGATCCAATGCTGATGTTGGTCGTTTCACTATTCGCCGGTAGTCTGGGGGTGGATCGATTTATGTTGGGTCAGACAGGACTCGGAATTCTAAAGCTAGTTACTTGTGGCGGTATTGGTATCTGGACAATCGTAGATTGGTTCCTGATTATGGGCTTAACTCGCGACGAAAATATTGAGAAGCTGAAAACCTCCATCAGGTGACACGCTTTTTCCTCACGTGGGGACTCGTAATTGCAGGTATCGCATTCGTTCTGTCTATAGACTTGCATCATCCCGGTGAAAGCCTGTGTTATTCCCAGCGGTTATTCGGTTTGGCTTGTCCGGCTTGTGGCATGGGGCGGGCATTCAATGCATTATTGCATATCCACCTGTTTCGCGCCGTTGCGTTTAATCCTCTCGTTCTTCCGGCCGCATTTTTTGTCGGAAGTCTGATGGTTGCCACTCTTTCGGATTTCATTCGGAAAACAAACTACACCCAGCGGTTAATGCGTTTTCGATTATCGAAGCCTGTTGCTATTCTTGCCGTACTTGTGGTGCTTGCAGTCTGGGTTCGGAATTTATTCATTTATTAATATCGATCGAACATGCTTGAATCAACTCAAGGGTATCATTTCCCGGATCCATCCTCCCTAAACGAGCGTCAGCGTGAGGAAGCGTCGTTTGCTTATTTGATTCCGTTCGTGACCATCATCGGCGGACTCCCGCTCCCCATCATTAATCTGCTGGTTTGCGTTGCATATTGGAAATATGTGCAGGAAAAGTCACCATTTGTGAAGTTTCATGCTCTGCAATCGTTGTTTACCACCGTGCCGATCGTGTTAATCAACGCCGGAGTAGTGTATATCGGAGTTCAGCTGGCTTTTTATGATTGGTCGTACGAATCGTGGATGGGTGGTTATTTTCTGGCAGCCATCGTTTTTAATCTGATTGAGTTCATTTTTAACATCTATGCCGCCATCAATGCCCGCAAAGGAAAATCATTTCTATTTATCGTATTTGGCTCGATGGCGTACGACTTAATCGATTGGGACGACCATGAAGACAATCAATTCATGCCAGACTTATAATAGTGTATATGGTTTGATTTTCCTTTTGGAAGAGAAGAACGTTAACTAACACTTTGTACCATAGAACGCTAAGGCAGATGGTGCTGCCCCGACCTTGCAGCTTGACGAATCACATTCGATGCTCGTACTGCAGTAAACGTGTTTACGGGAAGCCCCGCCTCTTTGAGCAGTTGTGTAACCCATTTGTTGCTGGTTTTGGGCACATAATACCATTTCGGCGATTTGTAGAAGCGGGAATCAGCATAAAGTCCGTTTCCCAGCTCGATGACTCCACCCTGCGAATCCATGGAGAAATAGTCCTCGGTGCGAAGTAAAAGGGCGCGGTACCCTTCTTCGGTGAGACGAATGGTTACTATTTCAAGTTGGGAAAACTGTTCTTTCGGCTCTTTTGAAAATCCGGCCACGTGCAGAACCGACGAGCTCGGTAATAGTCCTCCTTTTATGGTGGTCCAGATGCCAGGGCTGTCGTCCATATAATAATCACGGTCGCCCCAGCCAAATTCGGCAAATGACTCTTTGTTAATTACATGGAGGGATGAAGGCATCACGTCCTTAAAATGCTCATTTACAGGAAGCACAATTCCCACATGCCAACCGTGTGAAACCACGTGCACTTCTATGTCTCGTTCTTTCGGGTCTGCCGGAAATAAATTGCGGTTGGCCGATGAGCAGGCAGAAAGCATAGTGATGGTAGCCAAAACAACAGCTAACAGCCGTATCGAACTCCGAAGTCCTAAAGCTGAAATTGTAGGTAAGGTAATGGTCTTCATGGCGGAAATCAGGGATTGACTCAAATCAATGATTATGGTTTACATAACCACAGGCTGATATATTCACTTCTAATCTAATAAACTCTGTTTGATTTTTCTCAGGCGCATTTGAAAACCCTTCTGATTTAAAGTTGTAGGAGTTGAATGTTAAATGGTGAGTTCTGTTTGAGTATCTCCCAACAAATCGTGGCAAGTTGTGTAGCAATTCCTGTAAATCTGTGATCATCCGGAGTCGCATTATGTTAAATGCCGTACTTCAGGGATCGACACAAACAGAGCGACCCAAGTGACAGAAGTAGAGGAAAACTAACACGGATTTCTTATACTCATTGATATAGCACCCGAAGGCCGTACATTTGGGCGAGGTATACGAATTTTAAAAAATTGCCGGTCAAGTTTAAGAGTACCTCGGTACATCGGTGGCTAGATTCGAAAATCTGATTTCTACGCACAATGAACGCACTTAAATTTATTCTCATTTACTTTTCGCTTTTTGCAGTACTCGTTTTTGCATTCACTCAAATTGATGTTTTTTCAAGCGATAGGGTGCAGAAATTCAGCGATAATCAGGAGGAGCGCCTGGCTGGTTATCTCAAAGATGTGTTCGTTACACAGCGCTCCCTCATTGAAGATGAAGTTGTGCTTGAGGCCGTCGATGTGATGAAATCTCGGTTACTTGCAACCATCGACGAGCCAAAATTTGACTATAATATCTACGTGATTCGCAACAGTTCGGTAAATGCATTCGCCTTGCCGGGCGGAAACCTGGTCCTTCACTCCGGACTATTTGCTTTTGCTGAATCCCCCGAAGAAGTGATGGCTGTTCTGGCCCACGAGATAGGTCATAGCGAGAAAGACCACATCATGCAGAAAATGATCAAGGAAATCGGCTTTAGCGTGGTTTTCGCTGCGTTAACCGGCGGTGATGTTGGTGTTTTTTCCGAAATCGGACGCAAGCGCGTGACCACTCGTTTCGATCGTGAATATGAAGTCGAAGCGGACGCGTTTGCTCTGAAAACACTCGAAGCCGCATCGATTGATCCGAAGTATCTGGCTGTATTTTTTCATCGAATGAGCGAGTCTAGTGGGGACATCACCGAACGAATCGACTTTATTTCAACACATCCGTCGCATAATGACCGTCGTCAGGCATCTCTCGCCTATGAAACTGCCGAGGATTTTCAGGCAGTCCCGGTTGAGGGCATAAATTGGGAACTAGTAAAAGGACTGCTTAGTCGATAATAGGTCGTTCACCGCGGTTGTGTCGAGCTAGTCCACCTTCTTCTGAGAATTATAGTGCCGATTGTCCGGATGGCAGGATTCGGCTTGAGCCGTGTCAGTTAACCGTCATCTGGGCCGCAATTGGTTCGGGATTAGGGCGTAATTAGGCCGAAATCCTAGCGAATTATCTCTTTACGTTGGGCTAAAAATGATTCAATCCCTGCTGATTCTATCTCCCGGATTTCTTCGGCCGAACCGCTTCGTTCTATCCATTTTCGCGGTTCGTCGGAGCCGTTTAGAATATCGATTGGCATGTTGTCATTTTCGTACTCGAACGGAGGCGGCCTCCATCCGAAATCATCTCCCATCAGGTTATATAGCTCCCTCATCACGATTTGTGCCGCCAGCCAAGAGCCGTCTGTGTCTTTCTGAACGGTATATTCCGGGTTATGCAGGTGAATTTGATAGCCGTAGCAGTTTGTGTTTTCCCACTTTTCGAACGTCGGGACGAAGGTGTGTGGTCGAACGCGGAATTTGTGCAGGTTTGCCTCATCCAGGGCCGATTGAATGTGATTCTGCCACGAAACGTGTTTTATTTTCGGGTGACCAATAATTTCGAACGGTCGCACGGTGCCGCGGCCTTCCGACAATTTCGTACCCTCAAAGAGGACAAATCCGGGGTAAACGGAGAGCGTATCGGTACTAGATAAGTTGGGCGACGGCGGAACCCAGGGGAGTCCGGTCGACTCGAATCCCTTAGTGCGACCCCATCCTTCCGTTTCAATTACGGATATCTCGGCGTTAACATCCCAGTGTGCAACCGCGAAACGGGCAATTTCGCCGATACTCATTCCGTGCCGCATGGGCAGGGGATGGAGTCCGACAAACGATGAGAATTCGGATTTTGAGATGTTTCCTTCAATAGTGCTGCCGTTTAGCGGATTCGGGCGATCCAGAATTACGACGTTCTTCCCTGCTTTGGCGCAGGCTTTCATGGCCAAAACCATCGTCCAGATGTAGGTGTAAACGCGAACACCAACATCCTGAAGGTCAATGACCAGAGTGTCGATATGGCTAAGCATTTCGGGGGTGGGTTCGCGGGTCTCCGAGTACAGGCTGAAAACGGGGATTTTGTAGATCGGATGTTCGAAATGAGGCGATTCGATCATGTTGTCCTGCGCGTCGGTGTTGAGTCCGTGTTGAGGACCAAACAGGGCTTTGAGTCGGGATCCGAACAGGTTGTGCATGATGTCTGCGCCATGGCGGAGGTTTTTGTCGACGGAGGCGCTGTGGCAGAGGTAGCCAATGTTGCCAGTACAAATTTCGCGCAGTTTAGGGTCGAGTTGGAGTCGGTCGAGGCCGGTTAACATCGCTTTTTCAGTAAAAAATTTATAGGGTGTTTGAGATTAAGATATTGAATAGTTGGTTATTGTTCAGTGGGTTAATGTCAAATTTCGATTTTCTTTCGGAGGTGTATTTTTTTTGTGTGTGGGGCTTTTTGTATTGATGTGCCAGGTGAAATGGATTTTGAAATTATGTTCCCAATCGACTTCCCTGGAACAGGTTAGAGTTTGGGATGTGCTTGATTACATCAATTTTTTACTAGTTCATGTTCCAAGCGTCATTCATGTAATAGTTAGTTTAAATGCAAGTTTGGCGCAGATTACTTTATCTAATTAATTCTGAAGTCCCAAAGTATATAACTACATAACCCCTAATTTTTTAAAACCTCCGAAAACAAAAAAGGGAATGCATTGTTCATGCACTCCCTTTTCAATATCGTCTTGCAGACTAATAGTCAGATTAGTTACTCGGCAAAATCACGGTGTCAATTACGTGAACTACACCATTTGATGCTTCAACATCAGCTGCAATTATACCAGAACCGTTTACCGACGCATTGCCATAGCTAATGCCGATGGTAAGATTTTCTCCATTTACAGAAGCGGCCGTCATTCCATCGCTCAGGTCACCCGACATTCCCTTGCCCGGAACTACATGCAGTGTTAGAATTGATACCACCATTTCCTTGTTTTCTGGCAATAAAAGCATCTCGAGTGTGCCATCTGGTAGTGCAGCAAATGCCTCGTTAGTCGGAGCAAATACGGTAAAAGGACCATCTCCGGCAAGTACATCAACTAGGTCAGCAGCTTGAACAGCGGCAACTAGTGTGCTTAGGTTATCGTTACCTACAGCGAGTTCAACGATGTTTTTTGAAGGACCCGAGTGATGGTCAGCGGTGGTTCCTAAGCTCATATATGTTGCTATCATTAATATGAGAGCAGGTATTGAGGCAATTTTAAAACGTTTCATAGTAGTCTCCGTGTGTTACAGTTATGCTCAGCGTTATGGCTGAATGATTATAGCTTTAGTTGCTTACTTGTGCTATAACACATGGACTTCACGCTATGACTACTATCAAAGAATAATCATCGCGTCGCCGAAACTATAAAAACGATACTTACTCTCGATGGCATGACGATAAATACGATGCATTTCTTCGACACTGCAAAGCGCCGAGACCAGCATTAAAAGCGTACTTTTCGGCAGATGAAAGTTGGTAATCAACGCATCGGTGCCTTTATAGCGATATCCGGGCTTGATGAAAATTTCGGTTGTGCCCGAGCCGATTGGGAAATTTCGGTTTCCTTCTGAGGTAAGTTCGGCAATTGATTCGAGCACCCGGGCGCTGGTCGTGCCCACTGCCGTCAAATGACTCGCCTCATTCAATAATCTCGCATTCGAGGCATCTAAACTATACCATTCACTGTGCATGATGTGGTCTTCGATCGAGTCTTTTACCGGCGCAAACGTGCCGAGTCCGACATGGAGCGTCAATTCGGCCAGCCTCCGACCCGAAGATTTCAGGTCGCTAAGCAGCTCCTCGGTGAAGTGGAGTCCGGCCGTTGGCGCAGCTTTGCTTCCCTCAGGTTTCGCATACACCGTTTGATATTCCCCGGCGAGATTTTCGTCCTGAGCGATGTACGGTGGAAACGGCGTGAGGCGGTATTTGTCCCAGGTTTTGTCGTTCAAAGACGGACTCATCACGAGCGTCCTGACTCCATCGTCCTGAACGTCGGTAACCGTTGCTTGTAATCCATCTGCAAGCTGAACCGTTTTGCCTAGTTTGAATTTCCGTCCGGGGCGGACCAACGCTTCGATGGTGGTATCGTTAGCCTGACGCAGTGCGAAAATCTCCGTGTTCCCGAAAACCATACGCGCTTTTTCCACCCGACTGTTATTCAAAACAACGGTTGTATCAGGCGGTAGCCACTTGCCGATATTGTAAAACACATCGTCGGTTATGGTCTGTGTTTTGCGCTCATATACGAGCAAGCGGGCGTGGTCGCGCGGACTGGCCGGGCGTTGGGC
>JAIUMT010000043.1 GCA_022565415.1 Balneolales bacterium
CTGACGTCCGAGCAAGTCGTACACCGTCAACGATACATCTGCTGTGTTTGGCACAGAGAATTGAATGTTTGTGGTCGGGTTAAACGGATTCGGATAGTTGCCCTGAAACTCAAACGCTACCGGCGCCGTGTTCATATCCGAATCGATGCTTGTAGAAAGCGGCAGGATGAAAGAATCACCACTGGCCAACACTACAAGTAGTTCGAACGCTTCGCCGTTTTGGTTATCAGCCGGATCCAGGAATCCCGAGGCCAAAATAAGCGCCGATCCTCCGTCGAGACTGCTAATATCCAAACCATAGCTGGCTACTACTGCAGATCCGTTTCCTGCTGCAGTGATGTCGATTTCGTACATATCAGCTGCAACATTCAGATAGTCGCTGAATTCCTGATAACTAATATCGTCCACCAATACTGCGCCACCATCGGCAAGTCGCACATCAACCGCAGGAGCATCAGTCGCCCCGTGGAATACACGGAAATCGACTCCAGAACCTGATTCAGCTTCCTCACGTGCCATTGGCAACACAAACAAATCGAAAGCAGTAGAGATATCGGCTGGGTTTGAGGCAAACTCCGACGGATCTAATACACCGTTGGCTACAACTTGCCAATTGGCTCCTTCGGGAATACTAAGTTCAAATGTTGCAATCGCGTCTTCTACGCTCTCGCTATTTGGCGGAGCAACAGCTACAAAGTGTGTAAGTCTTGCCGGAAATTCAATAAATGGCGTCGCGTCGCGGAACGCAAATCCGTCGAGTGCCAACGCACCATTTACATAGATATCAACCATTTCAGCGCCCGGATCAGCAGAGTTATGAATAATCTGTGCCTGAGCTGTTCTTGCTGGTAGTAAAGCAGTGGACCCATCAGCAAATACCGCTAATAATCCGAATTGCTCACCATACTGATTCGCTTCTACATTCAGAAATCCTGAAGCAAGTACGGTTACCGCAGCACCGCCGGCTCCGCTTAGGTCGGCATCAAAGGATGCAGCCGTTGTTGATGTTCCAGCTACGTTGATGTCGAGTATATACTCCGCCGGATCTACAGTAATAGTAGCGGCATCGGTATATGCAGCATTGGGCACCAACGTGATTGGTGTTTCGGCGCGGGCTAAGATGTCAACAGCTGGCGCATCGGTTGCACCATGAAATACATTGATAATAACATCATCTGTACTGCTAGCTTCTTGTTGAACATTGGCGATAATCTCGAGATTGAATCCAATTTCGGTGTCATCCGGATTATCTGCAAAATTAGACGGATCTAAAACACCACTTGCAACGACAACATAGCTGGTATTTGCCGCTAGTGTTACTTCAAATGTCGCTAAAGCGTCGGCTACGGAATTACTTCCGCCCGGAGCAACCGCGATTTCGTATAGAACATCGGCTTCTAATTCGAGGAATTCAGTAGCGTCCCGAAAGGCAAAGTTCTCGAGTAGCGGACCGCCATTTAAGTAAATATCTACCTCCGCGGCAGCGGGATCAGCGGAATTGTGTACGATTTGTACAAATGCGGGACCGTCTTCGCCGATGTCAGCTGTAGTTTGAGCTGATGCCATGACAGGTAACGCAAAAATGACCATAAAGGCCATCAGACGAGTAAAATTCTCTGTAAGGAACTTCATTGTTTCTCCTGATTGGTGATGGTTTGTTACGATTTCCGACAAAACTTTTTTGTCAGGCTTCTGCAACTCCAACACAACAATTGGAAACAACAACTATTCAGTTTACATCAATTTACAGAAAGCGGTTTTTCAGCTCTCTTTTCGGATAGGAAATGACATTACAAAGGATGTTCCAACACCCACTTTACTCTCTACAGTAATGCGTGCATCCAGAATATCCAGAAAACGCTTAGCGATATGCAAACCAATTCCAGCGCCTTCATACTTGCGGGTATTACCGGTACTTTCTTGCTTGAATTCATCAAAAATCATAGGTAAAAACTTCTCCTGAATTCCGATTCCGGTGTCTTTAACCTCGATAGTTGCCCGTTTTTCACGATCACCGGTTATTTCCGATACTTCAGTTACCGTGTCGAGCGTGATGGTAACGGCGCCTTTTTCGGTGAACTTGATGGCATTGCCAATTACGTTGTTCAGAACTTGTCCGAGCAGACGTTTATCCAGATAAATGGATTCTGGCTCGTTTTTAACCACAACTTTAACACGCAGACTTTTCTCCACGGCCAAGGTGGCAACCATCCGAACAGATTGTCCGACTTCTTCCGAGAGCACGACGGTTTCTTCCACTTTATCGATGCGCGTGGCTTCAATCAACGCCAATTCCAACACAGCATCCATGGTATCGAGCAGACGCATACCACTGCGCGAAATCGTTTCAACCATCGAACGCTGGTCTTCGTCTTCCAACTCCGATTCCAATATTGATGCAAATCCTAAAATGCCGGTGAGCGGTGTTCGAATTTCGTGACTAATATTCGATAAAAATGTCGATTTAAGGCGGTTCATTTCCTGGGCTTTGTTTTTGGCCTGAACCAACTCCATCTCAGTTCGCTTGCGCTCAGAAATATCGCGGGCGTTTAGAACGATTCCCTCAGGCATGCCCTCAACCCGAAATGCAGAAACAACGGCCTCCAGATAAACATATCCTTTCCCGGCGTGACGAAACTGAATTTCTATAGTTTTGGGCTCACTTCCAGGCTGGTCTACAAAAATATCGGTAATATTCGTGTACAGCGTTGTGCTTTCATCATTGAGAAACGTGCTGATTTTCTCCCCTTCGAGCTTGTCGGGCGTGTATCCGAAAATTCGTCCCACAGAAGGACTTGCAAACTGAAATACGCCTTGCTCATCGAGCAGCGCAATCACATCGTTACTATTTTGAATCAGAGATCGAAATTTTCGCTCACTTTGTTTGAGCTTGAGACTCATTTCGTGCTTGTGCACGGCCATCTCGATGGTTGTCTGAATCTCGCGATCGTTGAACGGCTTGAGAAGGTAACCAAAAGGTTCGGTTTGTTTGGCTCGACCTATGGTTTCGTCGTCGCGATGAGCAGTGAGATAAATATGTGGCATGTCGAATCGATCACGTAACATACCGGCAGTTTGAATTCCATCCATATCGCCCTGAATGCGAATATCCATCAGAACCATATCTGGGTGATGTTCTTCAACAAGTTCAATTGCTTTCAGGCCGGATGCGGCAATATCTACGACCTCATACCCGAATCGTTCAAGTCGTTGACGTAAATCCATCGCTACGATGCGTTCATCCTCAACAATAAGGAGACGTGTTTTTTTATCCATGTACTAATTTATTCCATTTCATTTTCGCGTAGCTACTCAAACTTTGCAAGATAACTGTTTTCGAAAAAACATGTGTTTAGGTTTACACTGAAGCTAGCGATATTGACACTCCACTATCGTTAACTTCGAAACACACCAATATACTGGTTCTGCAATTATGATGACTCCGCTAAGACAACCGCTGCTTTTGCTTGCAAGTATAAGTATAATTTTCTCCACTTTTTATGCCGAATCTGCGACTGCACAAAAACAAACATTTGCTGATCTGGAAGAGGCACTGCAATCTGGGGCTTTATGGAGAGGCGAAAACGGCCCACAGAACGTCATTTGGATTGATAACGACAGCCGATTCTCCTACTCGCAGGTCAACCCGGAAACCCGCGCGAACGAAATCCGGGCGTTTGATCCGGCCGACAACAGCACCGAACTCCTATTCGACGGACAAAACCTCACCTTCCCCGACAGCGATCAACCATTCGAATACGACTCGTTTCAGTGGGCCGGCGACAGCGACCACATGCTTTTCCAGGCCAACTTCCGACCAATTTATCGTCATAGTGGAATTTCAGACTATTATTTTTACACCCGAAGTACCAATGAGCTTCAACTCGTTGCCAAAGACGCGGGATCTGCCGAGTTATCACCCGACGGTGGCCGAATCGGTTTCGAGCGTGAGGGCGACATGTATATTTACGAATTTGCCACCGACATTGAAATCCGTTTAACCGACGACGCCCAAGACCATATTTTCAACGGACGTTTCGGATGGGTGTACGAAGAAGAATTTTCCATTGCTCAGGCCTGGAGATGGTCGCCCGACAGCCGCTACATCGCATTCTGGCAAGAAGACGAGTCGGAAGTGCCCATATTTAAAATGACTGATTACGCTGGGCAGCACAGCGAATATGTCGAAATCCGATATCCAAAAGTCGGTGATACCAATCCGGAGGTGCGCATTGGCGTGGTCGATGTGGTTACCGGAGACAAAATCTGGCTCGACACGGGCAAACATCCCGACAGCTACATCCCACGAATTTACTGGACCGCCGACCCCGGCAAGCTAGCCGTGGTGCATTTAAGTCGAAATCAACGCGATTTAAGTCTGTTCTTTTTTGATGTAAACTCCGGCGAACGAACCTTGGTATTCGAAGAATCGTCCGATTACTGGATCGATTTACTCAATTTCTTCGAAGGGATCGACGATTTCTTCCTATTTCCTGAAAACCACCGGGAATTTTTCTGGCTTTCAGACAGAGACGGATTTCGACATCTATACCGATACGACTACGAAGGCAATCTATTGAATCAGGTTACCAGCGGTGACTGGGAAGTCACTTATATTCACGCATTGGATGCCTCAGAAGGATACGTGTACTATTCATCTACGGAGGCATCTCCACTAGAAAGACAGCTGTTTCGCATCAATCTGGATGGAAGCGACAAAACGCGCATCACCCACGAGCGCGGACGTCATTCTGTAAACATGGCCTCCTCAGGTAGCTATTTCATCGATTCCTGGTCAAACACAGAAACCCCGCGCCACATTCAGCTCAAGAACGGAAACGGTGAGTTGGTCCACACTTTCGTTGATGGCAGCACCGTGCGCGAAAATCTGGAACAACATGCATACTACCCAGCCGAAATCATCCGATTTACCACAAGCGACGCACAAGATTTAGAAGGAATGATGATAAAACCTGCGAATTTTGATCCGGAAAAGAAGTATCCAGCCGTTCTCGATATTTACGGAGGTCCGGGCGCCCAATCGGTGTATGATGAATTCACTTCTAATATGTGGAGGCAGTTTTTGGCCCAACAGGGTTACATTGTGATGAGTTTGAATAACCGCGGCAGCGGAGGTTATGGTCGGGATTTCGAAAAAATCGTGTACAAAAATCTCGGATATTGGGAAGCATTCGATTTCAACGAGGCCGGAAATTATCTGAAAAGCCTGTCATTTGTGGATGCAGATAGGCTAACAATTCGGGGTCATAGTTACGGCGGATATATGGTTCTTTACACCATGACATCCTGGCCCGATACCTACGCAAAAGGCATCAGCACGGCGCCAGTTAGCGACTGGAGACTCTACGCCACCATCTATACCGAGCGCTACATGGATCTGCTCACCGAAAATGAAGAAGGTTATCTGAAAAGTTCCCCAACGCAGCGAGCCGAAAACATGAAAGGTGACCTGTTGTTGATTCACTCCTCTATGGACGAAAATGTGCACGTTCAGCACACCTTCCAATTTGCCAAAGCCCTGATCGATAACCGAATAGATGCCGATTTACGGATTTTTCCACCGGGCGCGCACGGGGTTGCGTATAGTTGGGATTCGTATATCTATCTGATGGAGTTATATGTGAGGTTTTTGGGTGAGTGAGCGTTGTGGGTTTGCAGCGCCTAAGTTTGCGCCAGCTACTCAAGTCGCTAACCAGCAATCGCTTCTCCAAACAGCCATATAACGAATCCACTCGTTCATGTTCGAATGTAAATAACCAATCCCGCGGAGCGAAGTTAGCCAGAACCTCGCCTCCTCCCAATGGCAACGTCCCATCTTGCCAGAACCGCAGGCCGCAATGGCAACATCCCAACTCACCACGACCCCCAAACCCATGAGTGAGCGTTGTGGGTTTGCAGCGCCTAAGTTTGCGCCAGCAAACTTCAAGCGCTAAAAACCCACAACCGAACGAATATAACTTCTTTTTACACCCCTTCTGAAACGAAAACTTCAACCAAAACCTTACCTTATGCAGTAACATCACTTACACAAATCCAGTTAGAAAATTGCGCTACCTACTTCTCATATCAGCTATCTCATTTTCGTTGGTTGGTTGTTCCAATAGCGACCAAAACAATCAAGGGAATCAACGAAGCAGACCCGTCCCAACCGTCGAAACCGTAGTTTCCCAGTATGGAAGCCTTCCTTTGGAAGAGCGTCTTAACGGGTCGGTCAAAGCTTTTAATCAGACCGACATCTACGCCGAAGTTTCTGCTCCGGTAATTGAAGTTATGGTAAATAACGGCGATGAAGTAAGAGCCGGACAAGCCCTCGTACGTCTGCGCGACCTCGAAGCCCGTGAACGCCTCGCTCAGGCTGAAGCAAATTTACAAATTAATCAGGCCCAGTTACGTCAAACTACCGCCCGACTCGATCAGCAGAAAACCCAACTCGACCGGGCCAAACAACTGGCCTCCCGCGACATGCAGAGTCAGTCTGAACTCGAACAGCTTCAGGCAGAAGTGATGGCCCTGGAAGCAACCCGACAGCTAAACGAAGCCCAGGTGCGTCAGGCACAATCTATTATGAACGAACGGTCTAACGAGCTGGACGTTACCGTTGTTAAAGCTCCCATAAGCGGAATTGTCGGACAACGAAACGCGGAGGTTGGTCAGCAGGTGAGCGCAAATGCCCGACTGTTTCAGATTGGTGATTTAAGTCAGATGCGCATCGAAGTGACCCTCACCGAACGGATGTTGAGTCAGATTCGAACCGGAATGCGGGCGCAGATTTCGTCTCCAGCTTTTGGCGATAGTGTTATAACAGCGACTGTTAGCCGGATTTCGCCGTTTTTGAATCCGGTGACACACACCGCTACGGCTGAAATCGAAGTCTCGAACGAAGGTTTACTGCTGAGACCGGGAATGTTTGTGAGTGTCGATATTTTCTACGGAGACACCGAATTGGCGACCTTGGTGCCAAATAACGCCATTTATCGACACCCTCGGGAAGGTTATGAAGGCATTTATGTAGCGCCATCGCTCGGACAAGAACTGAACTTCGCCTACAGCGACGACCAGGAAATCCCTCAGATGGTAGGCCCAACCGCGGTTGAGTTTCGTCGGATCGAAATCGTCGCCCGCGGCCGCATGGTTACCGCAATCCGTGGCGTTGATCCGCAGACGCACATTGTAACATTGGGGCAAAATTTACTCTCCGATGGCAGCGAAACTGCCCGCGTTCGACAAGTCGAGTGGGATCATATTTTAAACTTACAGCAGATGCAGTCGCGCGACCTCATCAGAATTATTCAGGAACGCAGCGCCCGCCGGGTTGACGACGATGAACGCACCAGCTCATCCCACTCAGCTTTAAACTAAACGAGATAATCCGTGTCAATTACCTCCACCTCCATAAAACGACCAATTGCCACCACGATGGTTTTCCTCATCGTGATTACGCTCGGAACAATTGGATTTCGTTATTTACCCGTTGATTTACTTCCGCCCATCGAATTTCCCCAGCTAACCATCGGCGTTAGTTACGACAATGTGGGTCCCGAAGAAATGGAACGCATCATTACAGAAAGCATCGAAAATGCAATCGCTGGAGTTCCAAACATTGAGCGCGTGACGTCAAACTCGAGTGAGGGGAGCAGCAATGTGACCATAAATTTCGCCCAGGGAACGAACCTGGATGAGGCCACTAACGACGTGAGGGCGGCTTTAGACCGAGTACGGCGATCGTTACCCGACGAGGTGGAAGCTCCGCGAATATGGAAGTTTGATCCGAATGATAGTCCGATTGTGACTCTTGGCGCCCGATCCGATCGCGACCTGGCTGAAATCACCCGAATTATTGAACGGGAACTGGCCAAGATGTTCGAGCAAATTCCGGGAGTCGGAGCAATTAACATTTGGGGTGGTGTGAATCAGGAGGTTCGTGTCGATATGAACCGCGATCGCATGACATCCAGCGGCCTTACGGCTAACGATGTGGTGAATGCCATCAACCGCGAGAATGCCAACGTTCCGGGTGGAAATGTCAAAGACGGACTCGGCGACCTATACATCCGCTCCATGGGCGAGTTTACCGATGTTGAACAAATTGCAAACACGGTTATAACTACTGTTGATGGAGCAGCGATTCGTGTTCGCGACATCGCCGATGTTAGTTTTGATTATCAGGATATGGGCCGTTATATCGAGGTTAACGACCTACCCATGATCCGATTTGGCATCCGAAAGCAATCGGGTGCGAATACAGTGGCTGTTTCTGCGGCTATTAAAGCCGAAGTAGAACGCATCAACTCCATGCGAAATGATATCAACCTGGTTGTAATCCGCGATCAGAGCGAGTTCATTCAGGCATCTATCGACAACGTGCGAAATTCGGCTGTTTGGGGCGGAATTTTAGCCATCGTTGTACTTTTTGCATTTTTGAGAAACGGGTCGACCACGATGATTATCGGGGTTTCGATTCCCATTTCGATCATTGCCACGTTCGCCCTGCTTTATTTCAACGGACTCACGCTAAATCAGATGAGTTTTGGAGGACTGGCCCTCGGGGTCGGACTTATTGTCGATAATGCCATTGTGGTGCTCGAGAACATCGTTCGAAAACGACAAAACGGCGAGAAAAAGAAAGCTTCCGCCCGAAACGGAACCCGCGAAGTTACCGGTGCGATTATCGCATCCACCCTCACAACGTCGGTAATTTTCCTGCCCGTGGTATTTATGAATACCTTAACCGGGGTGATGTTTCAAGAATTGGCACTGGTCGTGGTTTTTGCCCTGATCTGTTCGCTATTTGTAGCGCTTACGCTGGTTCCGATGTTATCGAGTCAGTTTTTAACCGTTAAAAAACTAGAAAAAGACCCCGCAAAACGTGGCAAAATTCAGGGGCTATTCGACAAACTCGACAGCGGTTACGGAAATGTCGTTGGCAAGGTATTACATAAAAAAGTATGGGTTTTTGGAATCACTGGGGCGCTACTGATTTTCTCTTACATGGGAATAAGTAATATCCCCGTGGAACTCACCCCTGAGACGGAGTCCGATGAAATACGTGTGCGCATGTGGATGGGATCGGGAACCAACATCGCTGTAATTAATCAGTATCTGGACGAACTGGATGTAGCCGTGCGGGAAATTGTGCCCCGCGAAGACATTATGTACTATACACGAGACGTTCGTAACGGCCGCGGCGAAATCGAGCTTGCCCTCACCCCTCCCGACCAACGCACCGTTCTGAGCGCCGATCTGGCTGATGAACTCCGAGAGAAGCTACAAGGACTAGTTCCAGGCGCCCGAATCGATGTTCGCGCCCAGTCCGGACTCTGGATATTGCGACGAATTTTTGGAGGCGGCGGCGGGGGCGATGAGGCCATCGGAATTCAGCTCCGTGGCTATAATCTGGAACTGGCCTCCGACTTAGCCCAACAAATTGCGAATCGAGTTGAAGTACTCGATGGAATTGTGGACGTGCGGGTTGGCGAGCGTGAAGGTCGTCCCGAACAACGCGTAGATTTAGATCGAGAACGGATTGCCCAACTTGGCATCGGATCCCGAGACGTTGCCGCTGCCATTCAGGCGAATATTGGCGGGCGCCGGGCCGGATATTTCCGCTCTGATGGAGACGAATACCCCATCACCGTTCGGTTGCGTCCCGAAGATCGCCTCAGCACCCTCGACATCGACAACATTTCGGTGCGTGCAGCAGACGGGGCCATCATTCCTGTTTCGGCATTGGTAACCACAAGCAGTCAGCGCGGACCAGAATCCATCCGCCGTGAAAACGGTCAGCGTATTACCAACATCACCGCCAACCTCGAACGGGGTGTTCCACTTGGCGACGCGATTCAAGCGATCCAGGCCGAATTGATCAATTTCCCCATGCCAGAAGGTTATTCTCTGTATTTCGGAGGGGAGTATGAAGAGCAGCAAAAAGCCCAGCGCGATTTCAACATGGCTATTTTGATGGCCTTGATTCTCATTTATATGGTGATGGCGGCTCAGTTCGAGCGCTTCCTGGATCCGTTAATCGTGATGTTTTCGGTGCCGCTAGCGATTATCGGAATTGTGCCAACGCTGTTGCTTACCGGAACTACGTTGAACCTTCAAAGTTTGATGGGGGTAGTGATGCTGATCGGTATTGTGGTAAACAACGCCATTTTACTGGTCGATTATATCAATTTGATGCGAAGAGAGCAAAAACTTCCCTTGTACGAAGCTGTGGTTGAGGCCGGAAAACTTCGTCTTCGTCCGATTTTGATGACGACCGCCACAACCATTTTAGGACTACTTCCACTGAGTTTCGGAGTTGGAACCGGCGGGGAGATTCAGGCTTCGCTGGCGCGTGTGGTAATTGGCGGACTCACCGCATCGACTGTAATTACCCTCGTATTCATTCCTGTGGTTTACGTTACAGCCAACGAAATTATGGAGAAAGTGAAATCTACAATTGCTTCGGTGAGAGGCTCGTCGAAAGAAGTTCCGGTTTTGAGTGAGGCTAGCACAGACTAAAGGCTTACTCCTCAGGATTCATCAGTCCGGGGGAATTGTTTTCGGGTTTATTCACCTTTTCGCTCACCCGGTGCAGCGAAATACGCTCATCCGGAAACGGGCACATCAGATTGAGAAGCGTGTTTTGTTCCGTTGCCGGATTTAGCCAGGTGCGAACATCATCGCGCCGAAGAATTACCGGCATCCGCTCGTGAATGTGACGTATGCTCTCCGCGGCGGATGTTGTGATGATACTGTAACTGAAAACATCTTCTCCGTTTGGCGACTTCCATCGGTCGTATATGCCCGCAAATGGCATTATCGCATCGTCGCTACGCTGAATAAAATGTGGGATTTTCTCCTTCCCTTTGCGCAACCACTCGTAAAATCCATTCGCCGGAATTACGCACCGTTTTCGCTGAAACGGCATCGAAAACGAGGGTTTCTGCGTGATGGTTTCACTGCGAGCGTTCATCATTTTGTAGCCGATGGATGCTTCTTTGGACCAATTCGGAATGAGGCCCCACCTAAATGTGGTTATTACCGGCACTTTATCGCGACCAATTGCGACCACGGGCATTATCATACCCGGAGTCACATTGTAGTTTGGTTCGATTGTGCCCGCATTACTGACGATCGCCTCAAAATATTTCTCCAATTCATCAGGAGCGGTAAATAAGGTGTAACGTCCGCACATGATTGTTTAATTCAGAAACCTTGGCTCGCCAAATCCAAGTTCAGTTAAGCGTTCCATCTGGGTTTGCGCATCGCCCACAATCAGGTATATCATCCGATTCGGATCAACATACCGCGCGGCTAAGTCCTGAATTTGGGCACGGGTCATGGAGTTTACGATCTCCTCGCGCTCGCGGATGTATCCCTCCGTCCAGCCGTATGCACTCATCGTTTGAAGGATTCCCAGTTTCGCACCAAGGGTTTCGAACGCCCGGGCGTTGCTTTTAATCAGGAAACTTTGTGTATTCTCGAGATCTTCATCCGAAAATGTAGCCGGATATTCTGCCAGAATTTCACGGATTAAATCGACTGCTTCCAGCGTGATATTCGAACGAACTCCGCTTGAAATTGAAAACGGTCCGGCGATTGAGCTGCCTGAGAACCCCGATCCTATACCATAGGTGTATCCCCGACCTTCGCGCAACTCCTGGGTAAGTCTGGATGCAAATCCGCCGCCACCAAGAATATAGTTCATTACCGAAGCCGGATAAAAATCGGGATCAGTTTCGGGCATTGCCAGGTAACCGATTCTCAACACAGATTGTGAAGCGTTAGGAACATCATAAAAATACACAATCGATTCGGATGGAGGCTCTGGCATGGCGACTGCCGGAAGTACCTTTCCATTGTTTTCCCAGCGTTGGGATAAGGTCGTTAATGACGAAATTACGTCAGACTCGCCGATGGCACCCGCAACGTGAAAAGTGGAAATATTTGGTGAAATATTTGCCTCAAACCAGGATTTCAGATCATCGATGGTGATCGAAGCCACCGATTCTGCGGTGCCGAGCTCGCTGTTCGACAGAATATGTCCTTCGCCGTAAAGCAATTCGTTGAACCTAAGCCCCGCGATGCTGTTCGGATTGGAAGTTTGTTGGGCGATCTGACTTAAAACACTTTGTTTGGCTAGTTCGAATTCGCGTTCGTCCCAGCGGGGTTCGAGCATGATTTCAGCGAGGATGTCCATCAACGCAGGATAGTTTCGGGTAAGTACGTTGCCCGTTACCGTAATTTGTTGGCGACCACTGCGCACATTCAGGCTGGCTCCGAGCAGATTGATGGCTTCTTCGAGTTCGGCAGCGGTACGATTCGCTGTTCCGCGGGTCATCATGGCGGCGACGAGATTGGCCACGCCCACTTTGTTCGGGTCATCTAGAAGGAGTCCGCCCTGAATTTGCATATTGAACTGAACCAACGGAAGTTCATCGGTTTCAATGCCGTAGAGACTTAACCCATTACCCAAAGATGAAGTCCATACTTCCGGAATGTTAATCTGCGGAGTTTCTCCGTAAGGCGGTTCAACGCTTCGGTCGATGCGCGAGGGGGTTCGCTCGAAAGGGACATCCTCAGGCATTTCAAAGTCTTCGCCCTCGGCGCCGGCCACAATCTCTTCAATGGTCACCTCCGCCCGCTGCGATTCTGCCAAAACAAGCTCTTCCTGACCACGAGGCACAAAACTAGTCGCTACATAATGTTTTCCTTTAACATACTGCTCGTACACCCGCATCACATCTTCGGCTGTAACTTCCAGCGTTTTTTGGATGTCTTCGTTGATATAACCCGGATCTCCGGCGAAAATCGTGTACTGCGCCAGCTGAAACGCCTTGCCCAACACGCTGGAAAGTCCGTTGTAGAACCCGGTTTCGATGCCGGCTTTCACCCGCTCCATGTCGCGATCGGAAATGCCTTCCTGCTCGAACTTGGCGAATGCCTCCTGGATCGCGTCGTTAACGAGATTTAAGTCAATGCCCGGAAACGCCCGCACACGCAGACCGATTTCGCCGGTAAGTTCAGAGTTGCTGCTAAACATGCCCACGCCGGAAGTGAGTTCTTTTTCTTCGACCAAAACCTGATAAAACGGCGATGTTTTGCCGTCGGTGAGAAGTTGCGTCAGGATTTGAAGCGGATATGCGTCGTCGTGGTAGAGTTCGACTCCGGGCCAGGTTAGACGAAGCTCGGGAAGTCGGGCGAAGTTGTCTTCATGGAACAAACGCTTCGTTTCGGTGAGGGTGACCGGCATTTTCTCCATCAGCGTGATATCATCTCCACGGGGAATTTCGTCGAAGTAATGATGAATCCATTCGCGAGCCTGATCTGAGTCGAAGTCGCCGGCAATGACCAACGTAGCGTTATTCGGAACATACCAGTCGTTGTAAAACTGATGCACATCGTCGAGTGTGGCCGCCTGAAGATCGTCGAGCGACCCGATAACCTGCCAGCTGTACGGATGCCCTTCCGGGTAGAGTGCCTTGCCAATCACGTAATTTGTGTGTCCGTAGGGAGCGTTGTCAACCCCCTGACGTTTTTCGTTTTTAACGACCTGTTTCTCCTTTTCGAGCACCGCTTCGTTGACCGTATTAATGAAAAAGCCAAGTTTGTCGGCTTCGGCCCAGATCATTTTTTCGAGGGCATCATTAGGAACCGTTTGAAAGTAGTTGGTGCGGTCGCGACTCGTTGACCCGTTTGCGCCAGAACCTCCGATGCGAGAACTCATGGCATCGAGTCCGCCCCGGCCCAGATTTTCAGATTCGAAAAACAGCAAATGCTCAAAAAGGTGTGCAAATCCGGTTTTCCCGGGCTTTTCATGAGCGGAACCTACATGAAATGTGAGTGCGACGGCCACCACGGGATCAGAATAGTCTTTGTGGAAGATAACTTTGAGTCCGTTATCGAGGGTGAATTTCTCGAATTCGACCGAAAAGTCGGTGGTTTGAGCCTGAGCTTGCGCCGTTACATAAAACAGAGCGATTAGTAGCAAGGTCAAGACCTTGGCATAGTTTAAGCGATTCATAAGGGATAAGATTGGTACGTGATTGAAATTATGATAAATAGCGGTCGAGAAGTTGCTTAAGCAAGCTGATGTCTAATGGTTTAGCGAGAAAATCGTCCATTCCGGCTTCATTAGCCTTTTTCTGATCCAATTTGGTAGTGCCGGCAGTTAAAGCAACAACAATGGGTTGTTTCAGGGCATTCTCTTCTGCAAAACTGCGGATCGATTGCGTTGCGAGGTAGCCGTCGAGCACTGGCATGTGAATATCCATGAAAATGATATCAGGTTGCTGCTCTATGAAGATGTTTACGCCCTGTTGTCCGTCGGTTGCTTCAAGAATAGTTGCATCCGGACAGTGCACGCGCACTAGTTTTTTAATCAACATCATGTTGAGCATCACATCCTCAACGATCAATATTTTTAGCGATTCTGACATCTATAATTTCTTGATTCTTACTCGATTTTTATCAATGTAGCAATAAATTCTGAAATTACTTCTGATGAACCTGATAGATGTCACCTTTATTTAATCTAGTTTCCGGAAGCGATACCTAACCTAGAAAAACAACAAATTAAGCGCGAACACCTATCCATAAGTGCAATATAATCAGGAAAATAAAAAAGTTTTTTTGTTAGCAGTTGCAGTATCTTTCTGCCCTTGTCAAACCGTAACGCGGTCTGCATTTTCTGAATCAAACACAATACAAAAATCTAAAGCAGGATCGGCTAACTATTCGTGCAGTTGGGATTTCATAAACCCAGCCGTCGTGTCCGCACTCTATTAATCTAATGAATAAAGTACTCGATCTTTTCGGTTTTTCGCCCGAAATCAACTATCGCATTGAAATTTTGGCCGGATTAACCGTTGCCATCGCACTTGTCCCCGAAGCCGTTGCATTTGCCCTAATCGCCGGACTCTCCCCCCTCACCGGACTCTATGCCGCCTTTGTTATGGGTCTGGTAACAGCAATTTTCGGAGGCCGACCCGGAATTATTTCCGGTGCAACGGGCGCCATTGCCGTTGTTATCGTATCACTGGCACTCTCTCACGGAGCTGAATATATATTTGCAACCGTTATTCTAGCCGGTATAATTCAGGTCATTGCCGGGGTTCTGAAACTTGGTAAACTGATGCGATTGGTGCCTCACTCGGTAATTTTCGGATTCGTAAATGGTCTGGCCATCATCATTTTTATGTCGCAGATAAACGAGTTCAAAACCTCGTAAGGCGATTGGGTAGCGGGAACTACCCTGTACACACTGGCCGGACTGGTATTCCTGA
>JAIUMT010000044.1 GCA_022565415.1 Balneolales bacterium
AAAAAGGGTGAAATCATAATGGCAAAATCGCCTCTGCATTACTTAGAGCCAACCAGAACCGGGCTCGATCTTGGTCATCAATTCGGCAATACCCTCATCAGCGAGCTTCCCGATTCCGTTTCGGTTCTGCTCATTCCCACGGCGGTTGGTGGCAGCGCCATTTCACAATGGCTGGATGACGAGATGTTTCGAGGAGTAAAATTACGCACGAATTTCCGCAGGCAGCTGGATGTTGCTATGCAACACGGTACACCCAAAGCTGTGTTATGGCATCAGGGCGAGAGCGATTCCAATGAAAATAACATTCCTTATTACAAAGACCGTCTCTCTGATTTGTTCCGACTTTTTCGGGAATATGCCGGCGATGACCAGCTTCCAATAATCCTCGGTGAGCTCGGCCTGCACGATAAGAATGCGCTTAACCGAAGCCGCATCAACGAAGTTATTCACGATTATGCCGCAAACGACCCGCGCTCTGCGGTAGTGCCAACAACCGATTTGTCGCATATTGGCGACAGTACGCATTTCAGCTCGGAGGCGTTGCGCACCATGGGTGAGCGCTATGCACAGACCTATTTGAATACCTTCCACACCACCGAATCCATGCAAAAAAATGGATTTTGGCGATGGCTTCGTGGTCTGTTCCGCTAACGAACTACGTTAAAATCTACATCCTATTACCACATTTGTATGAAAATTGAACATGTTGCCTTTAATGTCGAAGACCCTGTAAGCATGGCCAACTGGTATGAAAAGCATCTGGGGATGAGAGTGGTCCGGCAGCAGACGGTAGAACCATATATGACCTTCCTGGCCGATGATGGTAATCAGGTGATGATCGAAATCTATAAAAATCCGGCCGATGCAGTCCCCGAATACCGTAATATGGACCCCCTGATTCTCCATCTGGCTTTTGTCTCGGAGAATCCATCACGCGATAAAATCCGGCTGCTGGAGGCTGGCGCCGAGCTGGTCAGTGAGATGCATCTGGATGACGGCTCTCATCTGCTCATGATGCGCGACCCCTGGGGATTGGCTCTTCAATTCTGTAAACGGGCAAAACCCATGCTAAGCCTTTGAAATGAAGTATCTCCTGAATATACTATTTGCCGGTTTTCTGGCTTCATCTTGTAGTGCTGTAATAGAGGTTATCGCCTCTCTGAAACGATTTCTGGAATACGATCAGCCGGATGTCAATGATAACAATTTCGAACAGTTTCATGTTTCGGGATGTGGAGATACTTCGGCTTAACTGGTAATGCGGTGCCTCGAAACCTGCTAAAAAGTCGAGGTTTCTATAATAGATTAGCACGATAAATAACACATATGGATAGAAGAACTTTTATTAAGAATACGGCTGCAGCATCTTCTCTTCTTTTTTTGCCGGCTGCACTTAGCGGCTGTGCTAAGAAGACGCTGTTATCAGATCATGGTCGCATCACCGGTCTCGCCGTGAGACTGCTTGAGGGGTGGTGCAAGGGTATGGTTGCGCATCAGACCATCACACCAGACAATCGGATTACCCACGGAGGTTTATATAGTCCGGGTGACGATGCTTACTTAGGTCGTTCTGCGGACGGCATTTTTCCGCTGCTGTGGATGGCAATACATACCGGTGACCATAGTTATGTAGAATCGGCCAAACTGCTCTACGAGTGGGAGCAGAACAACTGCTGGGATGATGAGCTCGGGTGCTGGTTTAACAATCCGAACATGCCGAACAGCTGGAAAGGCATCACGGTTTTCGCGGCCATGACCAAATACGAAGCCATCACGTATTTCCCGGAGCTACTGGGTGAAGAGACCGTCAACGAATGGAAAGCCAGATTGTACCGTGCATCGGAATACCTGTACGATACGCTGACGATTAACTTTGGCAATATCAACTATCCTGCTTTCGGAACCCTGGCGTTTTACAGTTTGGGTAAGTTATTTAACGAGCCCCGCTACATCAAACGGGCCGAAGATCTCGCAGAAGGACTGTTCCCGTACTTTCTGGAAGACGGGCTGTTTTTCGGAGAAGGCACGCGCGTCTCGAATGAATTCGGTCAATATCCCGTCGACCTCGGTTATAATGTAGAAGAAAGCCTTCCTGCCCTGGCGTATTATGCGCGGCTTTCTGGCAATCGTGAGCTGTACGACAAAGTGCTTTTCTCGAAAAAAATGCACCTCGAATTTATGCTGCCCAACGGAGGGTGGGACAACAGCTGGGGAACCCGCAATTTCAAATGGACCCTTTGGGGGAGTCGTACTTCGGATGGATGTCATCCCGGATATTACTTGATGGCCAACCATGAGCCCGTTTTTGCCGAGGCCGTTTACCGAAACCTGAAATGCCTCGAAGACTCGACCTACAATTACCTCCTGCATAGCGGTCCGCATGAGTTTGTTGAGGGAATATTGCCATCCATGCATCACACGTTCAATCATGCCAAAGCCCTGGTTAACCTGTTGCTTGTTGAGGAACCGGACCTTTTGTACACAGACCGCATACTGCCGCGTGAGAAGGAGTATGGGGTGAAGAGATTCAATAGCATAGATACCCTCATGTTTTCGAAAGGATCGTGGCGTGGTACGGTAACCGCTTATGCAATGAATTATCGGGCCTCGGGTACGATTAATGGTCATGCCAGCGGCGGTGCGTTAACGATGCTTTATCACATGCGTCACGACATAATAAGCGCCTCAAGCATGATTGAATACCAGCGCTGGGAGCAGTTTAATATGTTGGATGAAGACATGGTTGAGCATTTCATGGACCTCACGCCCCTGCTTGAACTGAGGCTCGACGATGGCCGCATTTTCCGGAACATCTGCGACCATCGTGCGAAGCTATCGTACGCAGAAAACGGCGACGAACTCATTATTTCGGTGAAATCCCGACTGGTGGATGGGAATCAAATTGCACCAGATGAAGGCTCGCCCGAAGTCTCCATCAGCTATAAAATAAAAGACGATGTTTTCACGATAGAGGTCTCAATGGACGGTCAGGCTGCGGGAGGGAAACTGCAATTTTTCTACCCTGTTGTGTGCTCCGGAAACGATCATGTTACCGTCGAGGGTCATCGTTTTGAACGTAGTACAGCCATAGGAAATGTAAAGGTTACCTCCAGCCAAACCATTGAAACCATCCTGCCCGAAAACAAGCGGGTTTATAATTTTGTACCCGGATTGCAGGCATTTCCCCTGGTATTTGACGGTACTGATTTGCACCGGAAGAAGCTTCTACTGCAGTTTACGGTGTAGGTTCAGCTGGTCAAAAGTCGAAATGAAAGATATTGAATACGGGAATAGCAGTGATATTTCATCTAATGAAATTACTCTTAGACCTTTATAAACCACGTATTAATTGTCCAGTTTTAATTCATCCAGAGCAGTGTGCATGTAACGGGTTATTTCAGACTATTCGCTTAGAAATCATAGTCAGAGCGGGGGAGGGGGTAGGTAAAAAAGTACTATCTGTAGTTTGTGCGATTCTGCGAACCACAGTTGCATGGTAATTTGCTGGGCTTTTGTACTACCTATCAGAAACATTATGGCGGCATCGGGAGATATTTTTTTAGTGGGTTGATGGTGAGTTTGCGGGATTCTCGAGTCATTACTATAGAGAAGTGCTCCGCAGAATGTCATAGTTTTTTTAATCAGACAGGTTGGAGTACCATTATCAATATAGATGCATGACTTTCGGTCAAACACATAGCTGCGAAAATGATTTTACTACGAGATATTGCAACGGATATATGGCGTCAACGGTGATGTTGAAAATTAAACAGCAAATTGAAAAATGAGACATAAATACGAGTCAATAATGGGGCAAATTAAAGGTGGTGTTTTATTTTTTGTACTTCTGTTCGCAGCGACAGCATTCGCATCCTTTATTGTATCAGATGGACACATTGGAACCGATGAAACGGGATTTGTTTTAACTTTCGAAGAAGATGACAGTTTCCCTCCTCACTATTTTGGTTTTACTGTACAAGTTAACGCGAACCAAACCGACGATGGTTTGTGGGATGAATACATTGCTCGGGAAACACCTTTGTTTTACCTGTCTCACGAGGCAACACACGATTCTGTGGACTTGTCGGGCACCCAGGCCAAAGGCTACCGTGGAATCTGGTATCGACTCGGACGTGATTATGAGTTCGGCGATAAATACTCCGGCGGACTCGGAACGTACACCGCCAATCACAAACCGCTCGCAGTGTATTCTGAAGAAGCCAACACCACATTTTTTGTGGTCGGAGGTACCCCAGAAGCCGATCAGCAATATCTGCTCATTCTGGCGGGAGCTTACAATCATGAAACGCATATGGTAAGCCGTCCGACAATCGTGTACGACAAAGGGTTTGAAGGCGTTTATGATGCCCATGATAATCCCGCCATCACGCTGGATGCCAATGGTTACATCTGGATTTTCGTGGCCGGGCGAAATGTCAGGAGGGATGGCGCTATCCTGCGATCAACTCAACCGCACAGTATTGAATCCTTCGAAACGATTCGTGTTTGGCCCGGAATGACGTACCCACAACCTTGGTTCGACGGCAACACATTTCATTTCTTTTTCACCAAATATACACGCCCGCGGAATCTCTATTTTTCATCGAGCAGCGATGGTGTGAACTGGTCGGAGGATGAGGAACTGGCCCGTTTCGGGGGGCATTACCAGGTGTCGGGCATCCATCCGCAAACAGGTCGAATTGCTACATTTTTCAACTATCATCCTGATAGCAATGTGGATCGCCGTACCAATGTTTATTATATGGAGTCGTCGGATGTGGGTGTTAACTGGACCAACATTGATGGAATCCCGCTCAATCTACCGCTTACTGAGGTGCAAAATTCTGCCCTGGCTGTAGATTATGAGGTGCGTGGACTTCTTCAATATACCAGCGATATGAATTGGGATGCTGAAGGTAATCCACTGTTGCTGTATGTGGCAAGTACTTCTTTTATGCCCGGACCAACCACCCCCTCCAGAAAATGGCATCTTACTCGTTGGACCGGCTCGGAATGGTCAACCTCAGTTATAACCGAAACCACCCACAGTTACGATATGGGGAGCTTACATGTGGAGGGCAACCGGTGGGTGGCTTATCTGCCTTCCGGGGAGGGTCCGCAGTTTTGGGGAACAGGAGGTGAGGTGGAAATCTGGGTTTCCGCAGACAATGGGCAGAGCTGGGTGCGCGAACAGGAGGTTACGCGGAACAGTGAATTCAATCATATGTATGTGCGTCGACCTGTAAATGCCCGCGATCCATTCTATGTAATGTGGGCCGATGGCGATACTGAGCAGGAAAGTCCCTCTAGATTTTACTTCAGTAATAAGGATGGAACCCGGGTATGGCGTTTACCTTACACAATGCACGATGATTGGCAAACCCCGGAAGAGGTCAGTTCTCCTGCAAGAGAATAGTTTATAACTCACTGTAAATGCTGGAAAGTAAAAAAACGGTCAGATTATAAACTATAAATACTGGTTGATGGACTGCTAAACAAGCGTCGTAAATATTTGTTATTGGGTGTTTCGCTTCAAGAAGAGGCTAATTTTTATAAAAAAATAATGTGTCAGACACGGAAACTTGTGGTGAGTGTCGTCATTAGCAAAAGCAGAGGAGAGAGATAAGCTCTGCATAGGGAAATTGGCGGTAATTAATTCGGAATCTTGCATAACATGAAGACTCTTTTTTCAACTTTACTTAACCGTTTAATTAGTGTTCAAAGACCGGTTTCTGCAAATCGGGAGGCAACTAATCACACATGTTTCAAAAGATTTGGGCTTCAATTGAATAAAGTAGATGAACAGGTATACAACGCATGACCTCTGAAGGCACACATAAGCAAAATGAGCCGGATGTTGTTGCGCGCATTCAACGTGGCGATAAAGAAGCTTTTGCAATGATTTATCGTTTGTACTTCACGAGTTTGTGTGAGTTTTCATTTTATATGACAAAAGATGCTGAAGTAGCCAAGGAGCTTGTTCAGGATGCGTTTTTAGCGATTTGGGAACAAAGAAGTGACTGGTCGCCTCAAAGCACGGTTCGCTCATATCTCTTTAAAGCGGTAAAAAATCGCTCGCTCGACTTTCTTAAACATCAAAAAGTGGTAAGAAAGTGGGAAGATAACAGTAAGAGCAGTCAGGTTGATGTTACTGAAGATGAAGATCGCCTCACCCGACAGCAGTTAGCCAATGCAATAAATAAAGAGATTGAACGCTTGCCTCCAAAATCGAGGATTATTTTTTTAATGAGCCGACAGCAGGGGTTTACGTACAATGAGATTGCTGAAATACAGGGTATTTCGGTGAAAACAGTCGAAACACAAATTGGTAGGGCCTTAAAGAAACTAAGAACGACGCTAAAGGATTTTCTTTAGTTCAGGTTAATTTACAATTATTTGAATTAATTGTTTTTGAGTGGTTTGTAGGGGTATATGATATTTCTGTCGTATCCATTTTGTACACGTTCTGATATAGATAGTTGATGTAATCAGTAAACGTGTATTTTACACAAAATTAAATACGAATCATTCATTCTTTAGAAGTCATCGCAGACGATATTACATATAACAAGTTGGGAAAATACCTTTCCGGTGAGTATAGCAAGGTAGAAGCAGAACATTTTGAGGCTATGATATGTCAAAGTCAGGAACTAAACACATTGGTTTCTGATTTACAGAAGGTTTGGGACATGATTGAAAAGTTCGAAACGCGCTGGGATACAGAAACTTCGTGGAATGAATTGAATCAATTGATTGAAAGCGATGCAATTTAAAAACCATAAGAATCATTTATATCGAAGAGTCGCAATGTGTAAGATTGTGCGTTAGGTAGGTTAAGTAGTATGATGTTAATCGTTCGTAGATAAATTTTATAAAATGGTGTAAGGGTTTTTCGTATTTCAATCGTCTTGAAAATAAAGAACTACAAAAATGGCTTCATTTCTTTTTTGAGGATTAACCTCAATTTCTTTTTGAATCTAAGATCGTGTAATGGTCAATCGCCGCAATAATTAAATCTGAAAAAACAGATGCATAGATATTTAAAACTCCTTTTTAACGTTTCTGTTCTGATGGTCTTTACTGCTAATTTGTTTGCAGGCACGGCTTATGGGCAGCAGTCTGAACAAAAACAAGACACTCAAGGACATACTTTTTTTTCGTCTAATTCTGGAAGCGCTTTGAGTGTGGCAGTGGCAAATTCATCCGAACGTGATTCGGAAGCCAATAATGCTTCCTCGAACGAACCCCAACAGCAAGAACGTGGTGAGGTCAGGGGTACTGTTGTGGATGCAGCTAATGGCGAAGCACTTATAGGTGCAAGTATTATTTTGAGAAACTCGGCAATTGGAGCGGTTACAAACAATGACGGTGAATACCTTGTAACTAGATTACCAGCAGGTGAACAAGTACTGGTTGTCAGATACTTAGGTTATGTAACTCAAGAAATTGAAGTTAATGTATTGGGTGGCGAGCGAATAACCCTGGATATTCGTCTACAGCCCGACCATGTATTGGGTGAAGAGATCGTTATTCAAACACAAGCCTTGGGTCAGGCAAATGCCATTCGTCAACAGGTAAACTCTAACACCATAGTTAATGTCGTATCCGAAACGCGACTTCGTGAGTTACCGGATGCCAATGCCGCTGAGTCAATTGGTCGATTACCCGGCGTATCAGTATTGCGGGATGCAGGTGAAGGTAGCAGAGTGGCTATACGTGGTATGGGTCCACGATATAGTTCTATAACTATTGACGGGAATAGAGTACCTGGTACTGATGGTGACAGATCGGTGAATCTAAGCATGATTTCCCCGGAAATGTTAGCTGGTATTGAAGTTTACAAGGCTATAAGGCCAGACATGGATGCCGATGCCATCGGTGGTTCAGTTAACTTTCGCATGGGTGGAGCACCTGAAGAAACCAGGTATCGCCTCAACCTCGGTAGTGGGTATAATAATCAGTTATCGAACGTATCTACCTATAATGTTACTGCATCTGGCAGCAGCCGATTCTTAAACAATCGCCTTGGTGTTATGGGATCGATCACAGCTGAACGAGTTGAACGTAGCGCACATATTCTTGGGTCTAATTATTCTATACAGCGCGATGCACGGGAGGGGGAACCTCATGCCCCAATCGAAGTAAATAGTTTGAACCTTACTGATATGGTAAGTACCCGTGAACGTTTAGGAGGTGGTTTGTCACTCGACTGGCGTTTAAATAATGGCAGAATCTTTTTAAATAATACCTACTCAAGTCTGGATCGCGAAGATTTCCGGAACGTTCGAAATTATAACCTGAGTAACAGCAGACAGGATTGGAGACCCAGACATACACAGCGGGAAACTTCTACTTTAAACAGTACATTATCTGGTGAGCATAAATTTGATTGGTTACAAGTCGACTGGCGTTTGAACCGAAGTGTAACTACTAATGACGTACCTTACAATCATGTAGCTTGGTTCAACGAGCCAAGTGCCTTCGACAGACAAGGCGTAGACTTTACTGAAGTTGGTCCGGATGCATTACCGGCCCTCGCGCTTAATAGAACGGAACTTTCTTATCTCGAGAGCTTAATTAATGAAACAAGTTTTCAGGAACAAGAGAATTTGGCTGCATCCCTCGATTTTACTGTGCCAGTAAACATTGGTCGTATTCTCTCAGGATATGTCAAGTTTGGAGGAAAACATTACGATACGTTCAGAAAGCGCAATACACTCGATTATCGCGTGTACAATTGGGAAACCCCTTTGTTATTTAATGATCCGGATTCACCATTCCCCTGGGTTGTCAATCAGAGTGGCAGAGCAAGTATGGTACCGTTTATTTCTGATTCAGACAGAACCTATAATATCGTAAATAACAGATATGAAATGGCCCACCTGCCATCTATTGGCTTAGTTGATTTAATGTGGGACACGTGGTCAGATGTGTACAGAACTCAAGCACAAACTAGGCTCGACGATTACAGGGCAACAGAGAGGTTGTCGGCTGGTTATATAATGACCGAGTTAAATATTGGCTCTCGCCTTATGATTTTGCCCGGAGTGCGTTATGAGCACGAGCACTCTGATTACACAGCCCCTATCGGAATATTTTCGGGTAATTTTCAAGATTTGACAGAAGAAAGCTTCAACGAAACTACTTCTGACACCACGGCAAGTCGGGATGTGGGCATGTGGTTTCCAATGGTACAGGCTCGCTACCGGGTTACAGACTGGTTTGATGTAAGGGCTGCCAGAACAGTTTCTGTATCACGTCCTTCATTTGGAAACATGTCACCGAGATTTTTTATTGGATACGACAATGGAACTGTAAGACGTGGAAACACACAAATTAAACCAATGCGTGCAACCAACTACGATCTATTTCTTACCTTTTTTCAAAACAGGCTTGGATTGTTCACAATTGGTGGATTCTACAAGGAAATAGATGACCTCATCTACACGCGGAATGCGAATATTATCACACCGGTAGACTTGGGCTTACCGGCAAACACCAGACTTTTCAGTATCACAGAGCCCGTCAATAATGAATTTCAGACAACAGTGCATGGTTTCGAGTTAGAGTGGCAAAGTAACTTGACATGGTTACCCTCTCCATTTAATGGTATAGTAATAAATGCTAACATGTCGAGATTTTTCTCTGAGACTAACTATCATAGCTTTGAATTCCGAAGAACAAGCCAGGGAATTGTTGGAATTGACACCTTCCGTGTAGCACCAATGATTCATCAGGCAGATCTAATTGCCAACTTATCTCTTGGTTACTATTATAAAGGATTTTCCTCACGAGTCTCCGTTCAGTACCAGGGTGCAACGTTACGCTCTGTCGGTTCACGTCCAGAAACCGATCAATACACTGATGATTACTTAAGATACGATGCTAGCATTAGGCAGCGCTTTTTAAATCGCCGATTAAGTATTTATGCCAATCTTAACAACGTAACAAACAGAGCAGACCGGTCTTCGCAGTTCACCTACGACAGGCCAAGAAGCATAGAATATTACGGTGCATCTTTTGACATAGGAATGGAGATCACTTTTTAGAGTGCTCTTCAATGTAAAATTGAAGGTTCTGAACAAACTATACAAAGCAACATATAACCCAAAACAGACACTTGCAGTCAATAGAAACCAAAACAATAAAGATGTATTCTGAATCGCAGAGCATCGAAAACTAAAACACATACTATGAAACTTAGTTACACAAACACTTCACCAAGTACCAAGAACGGTATGGTGTGGATAGCGCTAATGGCACTACTGATGCTTTGCACAACAGCAGGTATACAGGATGCACAAGCTCAGGAAAAAACACGAATTGTTGTTGAACCGGATAATTTCCCGGCGTCAATCGGTGCATTGAACCGTGCCATTGAAGAGCATGGAGGTGATGTTATTTACGTCCTTCAAAACGGCAAAACATACTTTACCGAAAGAACGCTTAACTACGATCACGTACTTCATTTTGAAGCAGAGGAATTCCCGAGTGACAACCCTCCGGTAGTTCGAGTTGGTACAAACCTTCTCGGTCAGGGACGTCAGTTATCTAATTATCGAGATGACATTATTATGAAGGGAATTTTCTTCCAGGGCTTAGATGATTTTGGTGGTAAACAGCAAAATCAAAGAAGTGCTGTACAAGATGTCCATCTTCATTATCAGCATTCGTACTTTATGGGTGGCACAAACTACATGTGGCAGTTCTATGGTATCGGTACAACACTGAGACTTGAAGACTCTTTCGTGACAAACCATGGCCGACATACGAGTGTGCCAAATCAGCGGTTTATTGACGTTCGTGGATTCGATACAGATTCTTTAATCGTTATAAACACTAGTATTTCTCAACTAAACTTTCACATTGTTAGAGCTGGTGGGGCACGAATAAACACCGTTTATTTTGATCACATAACAGTTGTTAATCAGGCACAAAGTAGCTTCGACTTACACCTTGTAGAGAATTTGACGATCAAAAACTCACTTTTCCATAACGTTGCCCTTCAAGGAGCATGGGAGTCGGAAGAAGTAGTTGGCGATGCAGGCCCTGGCTATGCTGGACCAAGATACTTCAGTACTGGTGGCTTCATCGGTATAACTGAGTATGCGCAACAATTTGGTGATGCAGAAGATGCGCCAAAGGATTCAGATCGTAACATAGTAATCAGGAATAATAATTTCGGTGGGCTTCCCGGACAAGAATATCTCGACTTGTGGAATGATATGAGTAACACAACGCGAGAATCTCATCCAACACTCGGTCGCTCTGGCAGCCGACCTATCGGTACTGATCCGGCTTGGTCGTGGGCGAACCCTGATATCACATCAGAAAATCCAATCTGGGCGTTGCGTGATACCATCCCGCTTGTTAGAATCTGGGCAGCTCCAATGGATTCTGTTCTTACTTCTTGGGCAGACAATGCAGTAGCTTGGGCAGATATTAGCAATAACATCCGCGAATCAGTTACAATCAATGATATGCCTTCAAGTATGATTGGCATCGTTCGTCAGGATTTCTTTGGTGGCGACCCCGTATTCCACTATGATCGATATGATGATCTGATTGAGAATCCTGATGGAAGATTCTTTCACTACGGCCCCGGTAATCCAGTTAGCACCACAGGTCCCACAGCCGCTTGGTTCCGAAACTTAGGGTTCAACTCAGATGCTCAATCTTATCAGCATGCAGAGAATGGTTATCCTGTTGGTAACCTAAATTACTACCCAGAATTGCGTCAAAAATGGGGCGATGGTGAGGTTATTGTTAGTGTTGAAAGAGCTGAAGATGTGCCTGCTGACTTCCGCCTTGTTGGTAACTTCCCAAATCCGTTCAACCCTACAACAAATATTATGTTTGAGTTAGGAACACCTGACAACGTGACTATGGAAGTATTCAACGTAGTTGGACAAAGAGTTGCAAGCATGCAGCTTGGCATGAAAGATGCAGGTCGGCATCAGGTTACATTCGACGCCGCCAACCTCTCAAGTGGTGTATATTTAGTTCGTATGCAGGTTGGTTCTAGTGGCCGTATGCATGTTCACTCAATGACATTGCTGAAATAATTCAGTTCTTTAAATCTCATAGTTAAAACTCTTGGGTCCTGATTGATCGTCAGGGCCCTCATTTTATCTCCTCCGGGTATTTCGCTGTTAAAGGCGATTTACCCTTTTCTTATCAATAGAGGCAATACCGCCCGATGTTTTGGACTAACAGACATAAGTACTCCGCAGCTGCATAACCATGATCACTACCAATTGCTCAATGAATTATCCTAAACGATTTTTATTCCGATATTTTCTAACTCTCATTTTTGCAATAATACCAGTACTTGTACACGCACAGTTCTTGTCCGAGTCTGCTCGTTCAATTAATCCATCAAATATTTCGCAATCTGGCAATTGGAACTCGTCAATTATCTATAAAGGAACTGATGGGTCTCTGGTCTATCATTCAGATGAACAGGGAAACCGTATACCAGATTTTAGCCATGCCGGTTATCGAGGCGGTGGGGTTCCTTTACCTGAATTACCGGTAAAAATCACATTAAATCCATCTTCAACTGGTAACGACACACAGCAAATTCAAGAAGCACTAGATGCAGTAGGAGCTATGGAACCGGATGAAAACGGTCATAGAGGTGCGGTTCTGCTTACTCCTGGCACGTATCGTATTACAAACACGATTCGAATAACTCAAAGTGGTGTCGTTTTAAGAGGTTCTGGCGACGATGAAAACCCTGCATCGAACACAGTGATTCATGCAGCTAAAAATATTGGAAATATTTCAATACAGGTAGGACTTGGTGGATTTGATTGGAGTACAGTATCCGGTTCACCAATCGTAGAGATAATGTCCGACTATGTCGCAGCGGGAAACCGACACTTTGAAGTAACAGATGCATCTCGATTTGATGTAGGCGATGAAATTATCATTTTCCACGGGGCAACGAGCGAATGGATAGAGGCCGTTGAATTTGGTGGCCTTGCTGAAACCGCTCCAAATCCATGGCGACCATTCGAACAAAATTTGAATATTATCAAGCTTCGAACTATTACCGGTATTTCCGGAAATGTAATTGCGATTGATGCACCTGTTTACAATCATTTGGAAAGGAGCCTTTCAAGAGTTCTGGTTTCTAAACCTAATGTAGGACAACGTATCTCTGAGTCTGGAGTAGAACACTTGCGGCTTGTTCTGGAAAGCGATGGTGTACTGGCTAATAACCACGGCAACAATGCACTCATATTCAATGGTGTGGTAGATAGTTGGGCATATGGCGTAACCGTGATGCATTTCCGGTTTCAAGGTATTGGAGTCACAAATGCATCGCATGTAACCATTCAAAATTCCCGTGCACTTGAACCACATTCTCCAATAGACGGAGCACTTAGATACAATTTTAATGTTCAGGCCCGTGCTACAAACATTTTGTTCACAGATGTTCACGCAACCGAAGGGCGTCATTGTTTTGTCTCGAACGGAACAACGTCTGTTTCTGGAGTCGTGTTTCACAATGGTACTTCCCGTGGGGCATATAACGCATCAGAAGGTCACCGGCGCTGGAGCATGGGACTTTTATTCGACCAACTAACATTTTCTGAAACCAATACCACGAGAGTCCTTGGTTTATACAACCGTGGATCCTTCGGAACCCGACACGGTTGGAGTGCAGCCCATTCGGTTTCATGGAACGTTGAAGTTGAGTCAAATGCGCAGATTGTTATTCAGCAACCTCCAACTGCTCAGAACTATGGTATAGCAAACCGTGGTCTCGTTACAGGTAATGGTCCCTTTCCAGGTTCAACGGGGTTCATTGAAGGCACTGGACAGGTACCAGAGCTTACTTCACTTTATGAAGCTCAACTTCACGATCGCCTTACTTATGGTACACCTCCAGATACTCCCTCCCAATTAACTGTTGAGCCAACTGAAGGCCAACATGCTTTAAAGTTGGATTGGTCTCACCTGAGTATTAGTGAGCTTACATTATTAATTCAACGTGCTGAGGGCGACGGATCGTTTGAAGAACTAATTCGTATAAGTTCCTCAGAATCGACATTTATCGACGAAACAGTGGGTGAAGAACAATACACTTACAGAATGGCCGCAGTAGATAATGGGCGGATGTCTGCCTGGTCAAATTTGGCGAGCTTCAATATGCAAGTTCCATCCTTTGACTTGAGAAGCCCAGCTGATGGCGCTTCATTGCAGTTGAGTGGTGACGCTAGCCAAAACTTCAATCTTTGGTGGACAGCCACAACATCCGACTTCCCACTTACCTACACGTGGTACCTGACAGATGAGTCAGCCGACTTCACGGAGCCAATAATGGTTCGTGAGACAGACATTAATTTAGTTCAAATACCATACGGCGATTTGGATGTCGTTCTTCATGAGGCCGGAGTTGATAGTGGCGCTACTTTTAATGGCTACTGGACGGTGAGAGCATCAGCCGGTAACTTACAAAAATGGGCAGATGCCCCTTTCAGCTTACAGATTGTGAGAGGTGGAGTAATCACATAGATTGGACAGCCCACATCAGAATTACCCCAAACGCTAGAGTTACGTCAAAACTTCCCGAATCCCTTTAACCCTGAAACTACTATTTCTTTTGGGCTACCCGAAGCCGGACAGGGTCAGTTGGTAATATATGATCTAATGGGCCGGGAGATAGGCCGACTAGTTGATGGAAACTTAGGTGCTGGTTGGCACCAGGTTAGATGGGACGCTTCAAGATTGGCAAGCGGAACCTATATATACCGAATTCAAGTAGCAGGTGAGGCTCAATCAAGAGTGATGACTCTTATAAAGTAAAATCATCAACCTAGTGCCTCAGTGTATTCTTACGGGACTTCAACTCCGATTAACAACGAGTTGAGGTCCCTTTACAGCAAATAAAGGGTAGCAGAGACCATCAAAATGAATTTGATTTTGAAAAATAATCGATTTCTACTAGCCTTTGTGTTGTGTTGTAAATTTGTTTTCCTCTTAGTCTCGCATCAAGCTTTTTGCCTTCAATTCATTGATTCCGGGATAAACAGACATAGTTCAATGCAAATAACTTCCGGAACATGGAACTCATCTATCGTTTACAAAGGAACTGATGGAGCTCTGGTTTATCAGTCGGATGAGAGTTTTAATCGCATTCCGGATTTCAGCCATGCCGGATATCGCGGTGGTGGTGTTCCTTTGCCAGAATTGCCCGTACGCGTAACACTGAGTCCATCCTCCAGTGGTAACGATACCCGGCAGATTCAGCAGGCACTGGATGCAGTCGGTGCAC